>DATEOJ010000130.1:0-3982 GCA_035274235.1 Pyrinomonadaceae bacterium | reverse complement strand
GAAGCGGCAACGTTGCAGGCAGGGATGCCTGCGCTCCAGTCGCGTCCGCGGCGACGTCAAGCGTCGGAAGTCCGCCTGATGTTGTTACGTTAGGTGTCGTGGCGCACGAGTTTTAGAAAATTACCATTCCGAATTACCGCGGCTTTACGTCGCCGAAACGGCAACGTTGCAGGCAGGGATGCCTGCGCTCCAGTCGCGTCCGCTGAGGTTTCTATCGGGACGCTCCGCCGGCAACTGGATTTTCTAGAATCGCGCGGTAAACCTCAACATCCACATTCGCCCCGCTCACGATCACGCACACTTTCTTGCCCGCAAACTCATCCGGTCTTTCAAGCAATGCCCCGAGACTAAGTCCACCTGTCGGTTCGCATTTCAGATTCGCCAGACCGAAATAGAGCCGAAGAGCATCCGCGATCTTTTCGTCGGAGACTTCAATGATCTCGTGGACGTTGTCCTTGATGATCTCCCAGTTCAGATTCCCGAGCGAGACCGTGCGGGCGCCGTCCGCGATAGTCATCGGCTCGGACTCATTGCTGATAATCTCACCGGCCTTGAGTGAACGGGCGGCGTCGTTTCCCAGCAGCGGCTCGGCACCGATCACCGTTGATGTGCCTCCGTTTCGAGAAAGCCCTGTGACGATTCCCGAGATCAAACCCCCGCCTCCGATAGGAGCGACGATCACATCAAAGGCTCGCGATACAAGTTCGTCGCCCAGTGACGAATTTCCCTCGATAACAAACTTGTCGTCGTAGGCACTCGCGACGTATGCATCCGGCATCTCCGCCGCGAGTTGCGCCACACGCTCGCTGCGCCCGACCGTTTTCACATCGACCAGATCGACTGTCGCCCCAAAGGATCGCACTGCGTCTATCTTCACTTTCGCCGATGTCTCCGGCATCACGACCGTGCATTTCTTGCCGAGCAGTTTGCACGCATACGCGAGGGCCTGACCGAAGTTGCCGGACGACGCCGTAAGGATCGAGTCGTTCGGGACGCTCAGTGCGAGATTGTAGCCGGCACGAAACTTGAAACTGCCCGTGTGTTGGAACGTCTCGCTTGCGATGGTGACATCGAGACCGAGATGGTCGCGAAGTTTTGATGACTCGATAAAAGTTGTCGGGCGGATGGCGTCGCGAAGGGGGATCATTTGATAAGAATCACGCAGGCTGGTTACACTCGTCAAGTTCAATGACCAAACGAGAATACAGCTATCCGTTTCCCGCGGAGCTTGTGACGCACGTTACGGCGATCTGCGGAGATCGAGGTCGGGCTTGGTTGGACGAGCTGCCCTCGACGATCGATGAGTTGGAACAGCGATGGTCGCTCCAGGTCGATGCGCCTTTTCCCGCAGGTGAGTACAACTTCGTCGCGCCTGCGGTTACGTCCGATGGTCAGCTGACGGTTATCAAGATCGCACCGCCATTCGAGACGAACGAGATCATTGGCGAGGCTGCATTCCTCCGCCACCGCGCCGGCCGCGGTGCTGTAAAACTTCTCGAGGAAGATATCGAGCGTCGAGCGATCCTCATCGAGCGGTTACTGCCGGGTAAAAATCTCGCCGAGCTTTTTACGGGGAACGAGGAACTGGCGGTTGAACCCGCTATCGACGTTCTTCGCTCGATCCTCGGTCCGCCTCCGAATGATTCGGTTACTTCGCTCGACGATTGGTTCAAGGTACTCCACCGGCACATCGGTACGGACTTTCCCGCTTCGTATGCCGAGAAGGCCCTGGATTTTTACGAGACGCTCTCAAAGCAACCGGGACGAAGGTTCTATCTCCACGGCGACTATCATCCCGGCAATGTCGTCAACGCCACGCGTTCGCCATTCCTTGCGATCGATTCGAAGGGAATCGTGGGCCACGTTGGTTATGACATCGCTGTCTTCCTTAATAATTTTCATTGGTGGCAGGAAAAGCGTTCAGATATTCGCGAACGACTCGAGCGGCCTGTCGCACAATTCGCGGAGGCGTTCGAACTCGATCCGCTCGAAGTCCGGCAGTGGGCATTCACTCAGATGGTACTCAGCGCGTGGTGGTCGTTTGATGAAATGCCGCAGTTTTATGACAACATTGTGGCGAAGGCAGACATTTGGGACGTATAATCTTCGCGATCTAACAAATCTAGAAATCTGTTATGTGTTTCGTAACTCCCACTATGAAAAACAAAGAAATTGAAAACCTACTCGATCAACTTTTTAGGCAGGCGCAGTCGCAGTTTGGTTCTGCGGTAAAAGGACGGTGGATGCACGACGGCGACGATTGCCCCGGTTGCGGAAAAGAGATCACCGTCATGAAGTATAAGAAGAAGGATGCGTTGTCGCTCAACGCGTTTATCTTTCGCGAGCACGGCGTGCTGATCGCATACTTGCTGTGCGGCAAATGTGCGGGTCATATCTTTCGCGAATCGCAGAAGAAGCCGAATCGCCAACTCCCCATTCACGAAGTGATCGAGAAGAATCTGAAGCACGCGTTCGTGAAGTATTTGGGACACTAAAATATGGCATCAGCACAATTCGGGATGATCGGCCTCGGCACGATGGGCCGTAACTTTTTACTCAATGTTGCCGAGCATGGTTTTTCGTGTGTCGGGTACGACCTCGATGAAGCGAAACGAAAACTCCTGATAGGGGAGGGCACCGGTTTCGACATCGTTTCGGCTGACGACGTGAAGTCATTCGTGGCGGAGCTCGAGAAGCCGCGTAAGGTAATGCTGCTCGTCCCCGCGGGCCCGATCGTTGATGCCGTTATAAGCGAACTCGTTCCGTTGCTGGATGAGGGCGACATCATCATCGACGGCGGTAACTCACATTACCCGGACACCGAACGGCGTCAGGAGCTGCTCGCGAAATCGAAGATCGATTTTCTCGGCGTTGGCGTGTCGGGTGGTGAGAAGGGGGCTCGCAATGGTCCTAGTATAATGGCCGGCGGTGATCCCACGGCATACGCCCATGTTCAACCGATATTCGAAGCGGTGTCGGCGAAGGTCATGGGCGAACCGTGTGCGGCGCATGTCGGGCGTGGCTCGGCCGGACATTTTGTGAAGATGGTCCACAACGGGATCGAGTACGGCTTGATGCAGCTGATCGCCGAGTCCTTCGACATCTTGTGTCGTGGATTTCATATTGCAGATGACCGGGCGGCCGATCTTTTTAACCGTTGGGATCGAGGCGATCTGGACTCATTCCTGATCGAGATCACGGCGGTCGTGCTGCGTAAAAAAGATGAGGACGGGCAGCCGCTTATTCATAAGATCCTTGACACCGCGGGTCAGAAGGGAACGGGCAAGTGGACTTCGCAGGCCGCGATGGATTTTGGTGTGCCGGTCCCGACGATCGATACGGCGGTCACGATGCGACAGATCTCAGCGCAAAAAGCTCATCGCGTCGCACTCGACGAAAAGCTGGGTATCGTTCAGGACATTCAAATCGATGAGACACTCGCTCCGGATACTATCGGTTTTATTGAATCGGCTTTACATCTTTCGTTCCTCATCACCTACGCCCAGGGATTCGCGCTCTTGCAGAGTGCATCGGAAGAAAAAGATTACGAATTGAACCTGGCTGAGATCGCGAAGATCTGGCGAGGCGGGTGCATCATTCGTTCAGCGATGCTCGAATCGATCCGTGATGAATTCAAGCGGGACCCGGGCCTGGCGAATCTACTGTTTGCGGATTCGTTTCGAACGATGATCCGAAATGAACACGCACTGTTGAAGGCGACCGTTAAGTTTGCGATCGAGGCCGGTATTCCGTCGATGACGTTCGCCGCGACATTCAATTACCTAAAAGCGTTTGCGTCGGATCGTCTCCCGGCAAACCTGATCCAGGCCCAACGCGACCTCTTCGGCGCTCATACCTACCAGCGCGTTGATAAGGAAGGAACGTTTCACACGAAGGATTGGGAAGTCTGAGAATAGATCTTAACCTAGGCGAATCTGACTGGAGCGCAGGCATCCCTGCCTGCAACGTCGCGGCTTCCGCG
>DATEOJ010000129.1:0-4633 GCA_035274235.1 Pyrinomonadaceae bacterium | reverse complement strand
TCTTCGTGTTGCTATCGATGTACACGACCGTAACCGAGCGTCGGAAAGAGATCGGCATTCTGAAATCTCTCGGGGCGTCAAAGCCGTTTATCGTGCGAGCGATCGAAGGTGAGGCGTTCATGATCGGCGTGCTGGGCGTGTTGCTCGGACTCGTGGTCGCGTTCGTGGCATCGTTCGGGATCGGACGTCTGTTCGAACTAGCGTTCGAGTTCAGCGGTGGATGGATCGCGACGGCGGTCGGTATCGCGATCGCGGGAAGCTTGATCGGTGCCCTGTATCCGGCGCTCCGCGCGTCGGCGATCGACCCGGTCGAAGTGATGGCGAATGAATAGTGCTGGCGTTAGGCCGACGAAGTTAGCCGCAGATAACGCAGATGACGCGGATTTACTCTAGTCAGGTTTGTTGTTGAAAGTTTCTTAATCTGCGTTATCTGCGTAATCTGCGGTTAATACCCGACAACTACCATAGCTTTCAATGACCACCCTTCACTCCGCCGTTCAAAACAAAAGCATCTCTTCAAGCCGGGGAGTTTTGCAGAAGTTATTCGCCGTCTGGTTCGACGCGTTTGTCTATAACCAGATTTGGGAAGATCCTCGCGTTGACGTGGAGGCGTTGCAGCTCGACGGTTCGTCTCGCGTACTCACGATCTCATCCGGCGGGTGTAACGCGCTCAACTACCTGCTTGAGTCACCCGAGTCAGTAACCGCAGTCGATCTCAATCGACACCACATCTATCTACTCAATCTCAAGCTGGCCGCGATCAAACATCTTCCGTCGTACGAGAGCTTCTTCGCATTCTTCGGAGCCGGTCGCGGTGCGAATACCGGTTCGGATTATCTTCGATACATACAACCGAATCTCGATAGCGAGACGCGATCGTTCTGGCAGTCGAATACGCTTCTCGGCGGATTTCTCTACGGCGACCGCATCAGCTTCTTCCGCAACGACGGTCTCTACGACCATTCTCGTAACGGCTACTTTCTAAAGTTCTTTCACTGGTTATCGGACCGGCTCGGATGCGATATCGAAAAGGTCTTTGATGCCGGGTCGCTCACGGAACAAACCGCTCTCTATAACAAACACATCGATCCGTTCTTCGACAGTGCGGTGATCAAGACGGTGGGTAAACTCCCCGTCACGATGTTCGGTCTTGGCATTCCGCCGCAGCAATACGATGAACTGAAGCGCGACCTCGAGGGCGGTCGAACCGTGATCGATATCTACCGCGATCGCGTCCGGCGCCTCGCGTGCGACTTCCCGATCAAAGATAACTATTTCGCGTGGCAGGCCTTTGCCCGTAAGTACGACGTCGAGAAAAGGCTAGCGGTCCCCGATTATTTGAAGAGAGAGAACTACGCGAGATTGAAATCGAATGCCGATCGGCTGACGACAAAAGTCGGATCGGCGACAGACGAGATAAAGAATCAACCGAACGGCTCGTTCAATCGTTTCGTATTCCTTGACGCCCAGGATTGGATGGACGCGGATGCGATGACGGATCTTTGGTCGGCGATCGCCGAGAAGTCGGAACCAGGGGCACGGATCATCTTTCGAACGGCAGGCGAAAGTTCGCCGATCGAAACAAATCTACCAGGCGAATTGATGGCGAGGTTTGTTTACGAAAAAGAATTGTCGCAGAATCTGTTCAAACTGGATCGCTCGTCGATCTACGGGGGATTCCACCTGTACGTATTTGAGGGATAGTTCACCGCCGAGACGCGGAGTCGCAGAGCTCTATCTTAACTTTACTCTGCGTCTCTGCGGTAAAAAACAATGTCGGAAACGTTCGAAAAAATGGATCGCATGTACGGCCTACAGCGGCACTTTTACGACATCACTCGGAAGTACTATCTGCTCGGTCGGGATCAACTGCTCGATAGGATGAACGTCCAGCCGGGCGATGCGGTCCTCGAGATCGGGTGTGGGACCGGTCGGAATCTCGCGATACTCGCGAAACGTCATCCCAACGCGCATTTTTTCGGTCTCGATGCATCAGCGAAGATGCTCGAGAATGCCGACGCAAAGTTTGACTCCGCCCGGATCGAGAACGTCGCACTCGCGAACGAACTCGCCGAGAATTTTTATTACGTGAACACGTTCGAGATGCGCGAGCGGTTCGACAAGATCTTCTTTTCTTATTCGATCACGATGATCCCCGCTTGGCGCGACGCGATCAACAACGCGCTAAACAACCTCAGACCCGGTGGAGAACTTTGGATCGTCGACTTCTACGATCAGAAAGACCTGCCAAGAACATTCCGCAAGATGCTTCAGAACTGGCTCAAGGCATTTCACGTCCAATTCTGGAACGACCTGATCCCCTTCCTGGGCACGCTCGAGACAAAGGGTCTCGTGCGGATGACCGTCACCCCGATCTACAAGCGATACGCGTTTATTGCGCGACTTGAGAAAGTCTAGCTAAGTGTGAAGTGCGAGCTATGAACGGTGAGTGGTGTATCTGCACCGGCCGTTCTTGTCGCCAAAGGCGACGAACATTAAGCCTAGGGTGCAGTGAGCGAAGCGAACGGAACCCTAGGTAAAATCGAGAAAACAATCAGTCGCTGAAAGCGACGAACATTATGTGCGACCCCTTCAGGGTCGTTTTCTTGTTGGGCTAAGGGTTCCTAGGGTTACGCTCGTTTCACTCGCTCCACCCTAGGCTTTAGTGTCTGTCGCCTTTGGCGACAAATCCCACCTTTTTCGCCAAATTCTTTGACTTCTGTTTCACAGATGAAATATAGTATCACTTCCAGAACAATTCGAGGCGTTATTTGAATGGCACATCTGAGTCTAGTAAAAAATCTTTCCCGCTTAAAGGAAGAACAAAAACACTCGGATGAGATCCTGCTCGAAGCCTCCGGAATCGTCCTCACACGCGGGTCGCTTGTCGAGGTCGCCGGTGGTTCGGGTAAGACCGGCCTCGTGTTGTCGCTGCTTTCGCGACTGACTCGGGATGGTGAGATATGTGCGGTGGTCGATGCTGCAAACAGCTTCGATCCATGCTCCGCCGTCCTCGGTCAGGTCGAACTTGAAAACCTGCTGTGGGTGAAATGCGACGGCGATATCGAACACGCGTTCATGGCGGCGGATTACCTCGTCCAGGCCAAAGGCTTTGGTGCGGTTTGGTTGAATCTCAACGCCGTCCCGCGTCAAAAACTGAAACAGGTCCCGCGGACATTCTGGTATCGCTATCGCACGCGGATAAAAGAAACGCCGACGCTGTTGCTTGTCACCGCTTCCGAACCGATCGCCGCCTCGGCCTCGCAGAACGCGTTGGTCTTCTCACGCGATCGGGCCGTCTGGTCAGGCAGCGGACGCTTCAAACTGCTCCGCGAATTTCACCTCAGCATCGAGTCACGAAAAGAGTTTTACGGACGACCTCTGCCGGCGAAAGCAGAGTTTGATTACACGGAGGTTTGAAACATTTGGCCACAGGCTGGGATGGCGACAAGAGTCAGAACCGCGAGCGGTAGCGACCGGGTCTCCCGTTGACCATCGGTGTCTTGATGTAAAAGGGAAACCCGGTCGCTACCGCTCGCGGTTCTGACTCGTGCCGCCACTTCACTTCGCCGCGAAGACGCTATAAAACCAATGAGACTGTACGCCTGCATAACTTCACCTGACGTAAAACGCGACAAGGCCGCGCTCTTGTCGGTCGCGCATCAGTTCTCGTACAACATCGAGTTACTGGAAGACGGGATCCTGTTCGACGTGAGTGGCCTACAGAATCTCATCGGCGACTCGAACAAGATCTCGCAGAAGATCCAGAACGAAGTTAAGAAGAACTCGATCTCGGGGAGCGTCGCAGTCGCAGATACAATCGATACGGCAACATTACTAGCCCGAGGTTCCTTCTCTTCCAATCCAAAATCTAAAATCCAAAATCCAAAATTGGAGGATTTCGCCCAGCTCTCGCTCGACAATCTTCTGATCGAGAACGACACGCTCAACGTCTTTCGCAACCTCGGTATAAAAAACGTCAGCGATCTCCAACAGGTACCGAAGGACGAACTCATAAATCGCTACGGTCAGCAGTTCAAACACATCATCGACGTCATCGAGCAAAAAGGTACACGGCTTCTGACGCCGAACATCAAGGAAAACAAAGTCAGTTGGAGTTACCAACTCGACTTCCCCGTCGATGATTTCGAACAGCTCATCTTTGTTCTCAATCACGGACTCGACAAGCTTCTCAATGAAACCGAGCGTTACGGTTTCAGCACCGAGCAACTGGACCTATCGTTCAAACTGCAAAACCGTACCGAACGTCGCTACGAGATCAAGACCTCGTTCCCGACGCTCGAGAAAACATTCTGGCTGAAGTTGATCAATCTACGGATCTCACTCGACCCGCCCGAGTCGGAGATCGTCGCGATGGATGTGACGTCGCACTTCACGCCGCCGCGTCCCGCACAGCGTGGTCTGTACGCCGTATCGCGACCTGACCCCGAACGTCTGCTGTTGACTGTGAACAAGCTGAAGAATTTGGTCGGCGAGAAAAACGTCGGCGTGCCTGTGCTGCTTGATCAGCGGGTGGCTAATCCCTTCGCTCTTGATGGAGATGCGATTCCGACGGGGAAAGAATGCGGAATGCACGAGTCAGAACCGGGAGCGGTAGCGACTGGGTCACCCC
>DATEOJ010000128.1:0-7503 GCA_035274235.1 Pyrinomonadaceae bacterium | reverse complement strand
CGGAAAGACCAGATCATTCTTTCCAAAGGGACGATCGTGAGTCGTGAACCGTCAGTGAAATACCGCGGCATTTTTATCAACGACGAAGACTGGGGACTTCAGCCCTGGGCGGCGAAAACGTTTGAGCCCGAGACCGGTGATATCGGTCCGAAAACCTACGCAAAAGTTTGCGAACTTCTGCTCCGGCTAAAAGCGAACACGCTTTGGCCGGCGATGCACGAAGTGACGAAGCCGTTCAATTCGATTCCCGCCAATCGACAAGTCGCCGATGACTACGCGATCGTTCTGGGTTCGTCACACGCCGAACCGATGCTGCGAAACAATGTCGGCGAGTGGAAGACGGATAAGAACACATACAACTTCGTCACAAATGCGAATGGCGTGACGGATTACTGGGAACAGCGTGTCCGCGAAAACGGAAAGTTTGAAAACATCTACACGCTCGGAATGCGTGGGATCCATGACAGTCCGATCATGGGCACGAAGTCGCAAGCCGAACGGATACCGCTGCTCGAGAAGATCTTCTCGGTCCAACGCGGATTGATCGCTAAACACGTCAACCAAAACGTCGAAACCGTTCCGCAGATCTTTTGTCCGTACAAGGAAGTCCTCTCCGACTATCGCGCCGGACTAAAAGTCCCCGACGATGCGACGATCGTTTTCCCCGACGACAACTTCGGTTACATTCGTCAGTTCCCGACCGCCGAAGAACAGAAACGCAAAGGCGGATTCGGCGTCTACTATCACATCTCGTATCTCGGTCGTCCTCTGTCGTATCTCTGGCTCAACTCAACGCCGCCCGCTCTGATATGGCAGGAGATGAACAAAGCGTACGAGAACGGCATGCGTCAGCTTTGGATCGTCAACGTCGGCGACATCAAGCCTGCCGAGATCGGTATGGAGTTTTTCCTGCAGATGGCTTACGACGCGAATCGCTGGACGATCGACAACCAGCACGGCTTTTTGCGCGAGTGGGCGTCACGCGAATTCGGAGCTAAGAACGCGACCGAGATCGCGTCGATAATGGACGAGTATTACCGGCTCGGTTTTCAACGCAAACCTGAACATCTTCAGTGGTATTTGCCGACGGAGCCCGCAAAACCAAGCGACCTGACGTTTTCCGAGATCAGCAACCGACTGAGTGCATATGACCGGCTCATGGCTCGTGTAAACGACATGTACGCGGCCGTCCCAACCGAAGAGAAGAATGCGCTTTTTCAGTTGGTCGTTTATCCAGTTCGCTCGGCGGCTCTCGCGAACGAGCGTTTCTTTACCGCCGAGCTTGCAGCCAACCCGAGCAAGTCGTCCGTTGAGGTCACCGATTGGGCGAAGCGTTCGATCGCTGCCGATAAAGCGATCACGGCCGAAACAAAATACTTCAACGAGATACTGTCCGACGGAAAATGGCGAGGTATCATGTCACCGGAGATGAACCCGCGACAGTGGCCAAGCATGCGGATCACGCTACCGAAGGTTGAACTTGGTGAGCCCAGTCCTATCGGCGACACCTCCTATCTGCCTCCCGCTCATCATCCGGCTCGACCGAGCCATCAGTCCGCGTCGCTGTTCAGGGACATTAGTGGCGTAGTCTCGATCGAAGCTGAAAGTTTCATTAGCGCGGTCCCGACCGATGGGTTTTCGTGGCGTGTTATCAAGGGGCTTGGGAAGACGGGTGATTCGGTTTCTGTCTTTCCGGCATCTGCCAGGACCTTTAAGAACAAAGCACCGACGATCGAATACCAGATCGATATCGAAACGACCGCCGAGTTCACCGCGCACTTTCATCTAATACCGACTCAATCTCTTGTCCCGGGTAAAGGCCTTCGGGTCGCGTTCACCATCGACGGCGGCCTGCCGGTGACAGTTGTAGTCGACAAAGACACGGAAGTGTCATCCCGCAAATGGGCGCAGAACATTCTGGGTGAAACGACGATCGGCGCGGCACAAGTGAAACTGACAAAGGGTCAACATACGCTGCGCGTCTTCGCCGTCGATACCGGCGTTGTGCTCGACAAGATCGTCCTCGCGTCGAGAGAACTCCCGACAAGCTATTTCGGACCGCCTGAGACGAGATTCGAGCGTACGCGAAGATGAGGCTACGAAGAAAGACAGATTGTGCGTCCCTGATCGTCGGGCTTGTCGCCGCGAGCATCAGCGCACAGGTGCGGATCGTTCCGATAGCTGAAGGCTGGGCGCGGAATCAGATCAACACGGTCATCTTCCGAAGGAATTCGGTCACGTCGTTTGGAGATTTTCAGTACGCGGGGTTCTATGACGCTGAATCCCGCGTGGTAATTGCGAGGCGAAAACTCGGCCGAACGAAGTGGGAGATCAAAGCAACTCAGTTCACGGGAAACACCGCTGACGCTCACAACTCGATCAGCGTTGCCGTCGACGGACACGGCGTGCTCCATGTCTCGTGGGACAACCACAACACACCGCTCCGGTACGCACGAAGCGCGACACCGGGTTCGCTAGAGTTGAAAGAGACTGCGATGATCGGCGACCGCGAAGCAAAAGTAACCTACCCGGAATTTTTCAACATGCCGAACGGTGACCTCCTTTTCCTCTATCGCGACGGCTCTTCCGGAAACGGTAACCTGGTTCTTAACCGATACGATGTGAAGTCGAGAGAGTGGACCCGGGTTCAGAATAATCTCATCGACGGCGAGAATGTCCGCAACGCGTATCCGCAAACGACCGTCGATTCGCGCGGCAGCATTCACATCTCATGGGTCTGGCGTGAGAGTCCGGACGTCGCGACGAATCATGATCTTGGCTACGCGCGATCGGATGACGGCGGTAGGACATGGGTGCGTTCGAACGGCGAGAAGTATCAACCTCCGATAACTGCCGCGACGGCCGAGTACGTTTGGCGCATTCCCCAGAATTCGGAACTGATAAACCAAACATCGATGACCGCCGACGCGAACGGACGTCCCTACATCGCGACTTACTGGCGCGACAAAGATGTCCCGCAATTTCGCCTGGTCTACTTCGACGGTTCGAGTTGGAAATCGTCGCAGATAAGTCATCGTACACAACCTTTCACGTTATCCGGCGGTGGAACGAAACGCATTCCGATCTCGCGGCCGCAGGTCGTCGTGAAGAACCGAGCGGTCTTTGTCATTTATCGCGACGCAGAGAGAGGCGGCAGGGCGACGATCGCTTCTACGATGGATCTCGCTCGATGGTCCATCACCGATCTAGGCGAAAATGATCTCGGCATGTGGGAACCGACTTTTGATCAATCTCTCTGGACGACGCGCGGTGAACTGCATCTGTTCGTTCAGAAGGCCGGGCAGGGTGACGGCGAGCGACTTGAACAACTCCCGCCGCAGATGATCTCGATTCTCGAATGGAGGCAGAGGAAGTGATGAGGATGTTCGCTGTCGTAGCAATTTTGTTTGTGTCTGCCGCTGCTCCGGTGACGGCGCAGATGGGGCGCCATAAGACGTTCAGCTTCGGTAGTGAAAAGAAAAACGCGAACTACACGCAGGTTGTGTCGAGCACCGTTTACGACAAGTCAAAAGGATTTGGATTCGAACCCGGCGCGGAAATGAACTGCGGGGTGAACGGCTGCTCATCCGCCAAACCGTTTTACTTCAGCACCGCTGTTCGCGAAGGAAACTATTACGTTACGGTCAAATTCGGTGATGAGAAGAACGCAACTTCGACGGTCGTAAAGGCTGAGCTGCGTCGTTTGATGATCGAACGAGTCGATACAAAACCTGGCGAGTTCGTCTCGAGAAATTTTGCCGTGAACGTTCGGACACCCGTGATCTCTACCGGTGGCGAGGTGAAACTAAAGGATCGCGAGAGGACGAGCGAGCAATGGGCATGGGACGAGAAGTTGACGCTCGAGTTTAATGGAACGCGTCCGTCGATCGCTTCGATCAAGATCGAGCCCGTCAGCTCATGGACCGTTTTTCTTCTCGGCGATTCGACTGTCTGCGATCAACCCGGCGAACCGTATGCGAGTTGGGGACAGATGATCACACGCTTCTTTGGCAAGAAGGTCGCGGTCGCGAATCACGCTGAGTCGGGTGAGTCGTTGAAGAGCTCACTTGGCGCCCGGCGGCTCGACAAAGTTCTCAGCCAGATGAAGCTCGGCGATTACCTGCTGATCCAGTACGGCCACAACGACGAGAAAGAAAAAGGCGAAGGCATCGGAGCGTTTACGAGTTACAAGACGAGTCTCAAGCAATTTGTCGACGCGGCGAAAAAGAAAGGTGGGATCCCGATCCTGATCACGCCGATGCATCGTCGAACTTTCAACGCGAACGGCAAGATCACGAACTCGCATGGCGATTATCCCGAAGCGGTTCGGCAGGTCGCACAAGAAGGGAACGTCGCGCTTATCGATCTCCACGCGATGAGCAAGGATCTTTACGAGGCGCTCGGGAGCGAAGGGTCTGGTGTTCTATTCAAGGAAGGCGACGGGACGCATCACAACGCGTACGGCGCGTATCAGCTTGCGAAGTCGATCGTGCAGTCGATCAGCGATCAGCGTCTGCCGCTCGCGAAATTCCTGCTAAAGGATTTGCCGAAGTACGATCCGAAACATCCGGATGCGTTAGCAACATTTTCGATCCCGGCGAGTCCGGCAGTGACGAATCTGAAACCGCTCGGATCGTAGTTCATCTTCGGCTATGAATTGAACCGCGAAGAGTTCGCGGACTTCGCTCCGATAGGAGCGAAATGTTTGTAGAAGAATAACGAAAGACTTGAACGGGCTCTGTTAGGAGTCCGATCGATGCGACTCCTCCGGAGCCGGGACGTGGACGCCGAACGGTTCTACAAACATTTGGCTCCTACGGAGCTGGAACGCGGATGTCTTGATACTGAACGCAATGAAGGCTTTGCTCGCAATTATTTTTCTATTCGCGCTCGGCGTTGCCGCACAGACGCCGTCTATCGGCATCGACACATTTGCGGGAGCATTTACTGATCCATCCGCGGCTCCGACCGGGAAACTCTCGCTTTGGTATCGGCGTCCCGCAACAGTTTGGACAGAAGCTTTACCCATCGGTAACGGACGTCTCGGTGCGATGATCTTCGGCGGAATCGAGGGCGAACGGATCCAGTTTAACGAAGACACTTTGTGGGCGGGTGGTCCGTACGACCCGTCGAATCCGGACGCACTCGCGGCGCTACCGGAGGTTCGCAAACTCGTCTTCGCCGGAAAGTACAAAGAAGCCGAGGCGATGATCCAGTCGAAGATGATGTCGAAGCCGATCAAGCAGATGCCGTATCAGACGATCGGCGATCTCCGGCTCTCGTTCCCGCAGGCAACCGAGGTTTCCGGTTACCGGCGCGAGCTCGATATCGATAACGCGATCGCACGTGTGACCTACAAGTCGGGCGGCGTGACGTATTCGCGTGAGATGTTCGCGAGCGCGGTCGATGACGTGATCGTGATTCGACTGACAGCCAATAAGAAAGGAAGCATCACCGTTGCGGCCGCCATGCAGACACCTCAGAAAGGTGAGGCGAGGACGGAAGATGGCAATACTCTAGTTCTCGACGGAACGAACGGAGCCGCTTACGCAATCGACGGACGATTAAAGTTTCAAAGCCGCGCCCGGTTTATCAATGACGGCGGAACGGTAGCCGCAAGTTGCTCCGACGCCGCTCCTCTCTTCGCGGTCTATTCGCCGATCGCACGAAACGAAACAGCTCGACCGACGCAACAAGCATGCGTATCGGTTCACAACGCCGACACGATCACGATCCTGATCTCCGCCGCGACTAGCTATAAGAACTACGACGACACTTCGGATGATGCGAACGCAAAGGCGTCTGCCGCGATCGATAGGGCGTTGGACAAAGCAAACGTCGCAGGTCGTTATCCGATAAGAGAAATATTGGCTAGATTGAGTAGATACTTCGAGACGCTAAAAGCCGCGCATATCGCTGACTACCAACGCTTCTTCCGACGCGTCACCCTCGATCTCGGATCAACGTCAGACCTTCCTACCGACGAACGTGTAAAAAACTTTGCCGCGTCGACCGACACCGATCTCGCCGCACTCTATTTTCAGTACGCTCGTTATCTTCTCATCTCGAGTTCGCGCCCCGGCACGCAGCCGGCAAATCTCCAGGGCATCTGGAACGATTCGACCTCGCCGCCGTGGGGCAGCAAGTACACGATCAACATCAACACCGAGATGAACTACTGGCTCGCCGAGCCAACAAATCTCACGGAGATGACGGAGCCGCTTCTCGGCATGGTTGAGGAGATCTCGAAGACCGGCGTAAGCACCGCGAAGACAAACTACGGTGCTCGAGGCTGGGTGACCCATCACAACACGGATCTCTGGCGTGCGACAGGCCCGATCGATTCGGCTTACTACGGAATGTGGACCACAGGCGGAGCCTGGCTCACGACTCATCTCTGGGAACACTACGAGTACTCGGGCGATAGGGAGTTTCTGCGTCGCGCGTATCCGATCCTGAAAGGCGCTTGCGAGTTCTTTGTCGACTTTCTCGTCGAGGACAAAAACGGATTCCTCATCACGAATCCGGGGATGTCGCCTGAGAACAGGCATCAGTTCGACACGTCGATCGCCGCCGGCACGACGATGGATTCGCAGATCATTCGAGATCTCTTCTCGAACACGATCAAAGCAAGCGAGGTTCTTGGCCAGGACGCCGCGTTCGCAAAGACGCTCAAAGAAAAGCGCGACAAACTTCCGCCGAACAAGATCGGCGGCGCCGGTCAGCTGCAGGAGTGGCTCCAGGATTGGGACATGTCCGCGAAGGATCTGCGTCATCGACACGTCTCGCATCTCTACGGGGCGTTTCCGTCGTGGCAGATCAATACGATCGACACGCCTGATCTCGCGAATGCAGTAAAGAAAACTCTCGACACACGCGGCGACGATTCGACGGGCTGGGCGATCGGTTGGCGGCTCAATCTTTGGACACGGCTTCGCGACGCCGAACGTGCGTACAAGATCCTCGAGCTGTTACTTCGCCCCGAACGAACATATCCGAACATGTTCGACGCTCACCCGCCGTTTCAGATCGACGGAAACTTTGGCGGTGGGAACGGTATCGCTGAGATGCTCGTGCAGAATCGGATCAAGGGCGACACCGTCGAGATCTATTTGCTACCCGCCTTGCCGAAGAAGTTCGCGAATGGATCCGTGAATGGTCTTCGTGCCCGCGGCAACGTGAACGTCGATCTCACTTGGAAAGACGGCAAGCTGACTTCGGCAACGCTTCGCTCGACGCAACGCACGAACGTCAAAGTTTTTTACGGAACGGAACAGAAGAGTGCGACATTGTCGCCAAACAAACTCTGGAAATGGTAATGAGATCACTAACACGCATCGCATTCTTCGTCTTCATCTTCGTGGTCGTCGCCTCGGCGAGGACGACCTACAACTTCAACTCCGACTGGCGCGTCTTCGTAGGTGATCCGGCCGGTGCGGAAGCGGTGTCGTTCGACGACAGCGGCTGGAAAGCAGTCACGCTTCCCCGACCCTGGAACGAAGA
>DATEOJ010000127.1:0-26849 GCA_035274235.1 Pyrinomonadaceae bacterium | reverse complement strand
CCACCAGCCCGATTTTGGATTTTAGATTTTGGATTTTGGATTGAAGCGAACGATCCAATGCGAATCCAAAATCTAAAATCCAAAATCCAAAATCCATTGCGGGGTCGTAGTTCAGTTGGTTAGAACGCCAGCCTGTCACGTTGGAGGTCGCGGGTTCGAGCCCCGTCGGCCCCGCCACTTAATAGTTAGAGCAAAGGTCGCCTAGTCGGGCGACCTTTTCTTTTTGCAGGGACGGGTCGGGCTTGTGGCCAAACTTACTTCAGTGGCGCCGAACTCAACATTACCGCATCGGTCGAAAGTGTTCCTCGAACTAATGCCGCGCGTTTGCCGTCGCGAGAGAACGAAAGATCTACCACATACTCCGGCGCCGTCGACAAGTACTCGCGTCCACGCCTTGCTGCCAACTCATACTCCATGATCGTTCCGTACGGGTTCTCGCCCTGGTCGCGCTCTCGGGTCAGCACTGCCTGACTGTCAGGTCGCCACTTCAGGAGGTAGATCGGAGCCGAATCGAGGATCATCTCCGGCGTCGGTGAATCGAGTCTTAAGACCGCGAGATTGTTGCGACCGCTGCCTTGATCGCGCACGACATACGCGACTCTACTTCCGTCCGGCGACATCGCCCATTCGCCATCACTATATCTCGGGCTCTCCATGACGTTGCCGCCGGTCACCGGCATCCTGCCGAGGACCGTCTCGGTTCCACGCGTCCAGTAGAAATAAACGGTCTGACCGTCGGGAGCGAATCTCGCACCCGTCGTCACCCCATCAACATTCGCGAGCAAGACCTGATTGCTCCCGTCGATATTCATCCTCCATATCTGATCAATGCCGTTTCGATTCGACGTGAACACGATAAACCGCCCGTCCGCCGAAACGCTCGGATGCTGATCGCTCGAATCGTTTGGCGTCAGCTGTTGCGCGTTCTTTCCGTCGGAGTCGACGATCCAGATATGCGGCGTGCTGTTGTCGAGCGCGTCATAGACGATTCGCCCGTCGGGCGTCCAGTTCGCAAATCGGTTGACGTTCGGCTCGGGTGTGATCGGACGCGAATCCGCGAGCGCTCCGACATCTCCGACCCACACACTCCTCTCGTCATACCGCTGTGCAGCGACGATCGAACGGTTTGAACGATCGATGCTCACTCCGAAGTATGAGTTGAGATCATTCGTCAGTCGTGTAAGTTCTCCGTCGGGAAGCGACACGTGAAACAGTTGAGACAGACCCGATGCCGGATCCGCTCCGTTTATCACTAAACCTTTACCATCGCTTAGGACGGCGACCTCACTGATGCGTTCCTTGCGGCGCGGAATTATCACTGTCTCATCTCCCCCGTTCGCGGGGAGTTGGACCAACGCCCACCACTCGACGCCGTCGATGCGATCCATCCGAGAGTAATAAATGTGACGTTCGTCGAACGAATATTGCGGATCACGAAAGACACTGTTCGGCGTTTCTTCCTCGCGGATAACGCGCTCGTCGCTGCCGTCGTCCGCGTTTGCCGATAGGATCCGAAGCTGATCTTTGTATCGAACAAAAAGAACACGCCTGCCATCGGCTGAAAGCGAACCGAGATCGTTTACGCCGTCCGTGATCCGCCGCGGCTGGCCGCCCATCGACGATATCCGGTACATCGTACTCTCTGTGCCGGCACGGTTCGCGGTGATGAAGTAGACCTGACTCAGGTCGTTGTTCATCGTCAGTCCGCCCCAATATTGCACCGGCTGTGAAGGTATCAACTCGAGAGCATTCCTGTCGTCGACACGACGGAGCCAAAGTCCGCGGTTACCATTCTCCTCGATCGTGACATACGCAATGGATCTTGCGTCGGGTGAGATCGATGCGAAGACGACGTTGTTCGACTGCGACAGCCGACGCAATGTCATGTTTGCGAGACTCGCGGGAAGATTGCTCTGACTTCGCGAAAAGTAAAACCACCCGACTGCGGCAATCGCGAGGACGATCGCTGCACCGACAAAGTTCGGCCATATGCGACCCGCGCGAACCTGTCGGTAGAACCTCTGCGAAAAACTGCCGCTCGCAGTGGAACTAACACCTCCGAGAGCGTCGCGTATATCGGTCATGCTTCGGGGACGATCGCGACGTCGCTTTTTCAAACACCGCGTGACGACCTTCGAGATCTCGGCAGGTGCATCGGGTCGCGATGCCGTGACGGGCGGTGCGTCCGACTTCAACAGATTGCTAACGACATCGGCATTGGTCTCACCGCGAAACGGCTTTTCACCGGTTATCGCTTCGTACATCACCACGCCGAGACTGAAAATGTCGGATCTGTGATCGACGTCCTTTCCCTCGGCTTGCTCCGGTGACATATACGCGGGTGTTCCGAGTATCTGTCCCGGCTGAGTCAGATCGGTAACGAGCGAATCGCCGACGTGATCCACCGGGCGACCGAAGTACGCAAGGCCGAAGTCGAGGATCTTTATGATCCCGTCGTTCGTCATCATGATGTTGCCGGGTTTGATGTCGCGATGAATGACGCCGCGTGAGTGGGCGTGTTCGAGAGCACGTGCGACCGGAACGAACCACGCTACGAATGTCTCCACATCGACACCACCATCGGGAATCAGATCCTGCAGCGTCTTCCCCTCGATGTACTCCATCGCGATGAACGTATGGCCACGAATATCTTCGACTGAATATACGGTTGCGACGTGGGGATGATTTAGCGCGGCGGCGGCGCGAGCCTCGTTGCGGAATCGACTGAGAAACTCCTCATCGCCTTCGAATACAGGCGAAAGCGTTTTGAGAGCGACGTTGCGACCGAGTTTTGTATCGGCTGCGAGAAAGACTTCGCCCATTCCTCCGCTCGCGATCTTTGAGATGATCCGGTAGTGGCCGAGCATCTCGCCGGTCGCGAATGTCGCGCCTTTTAGTAGACGTGTCGCAAACGCACCGGCAACTGGTTCGGAAATAAAACTACCCGCGTCTTTGTTCGCCGCGAGAAGCGACTCGACTTCGCATCGAAGAATTTCATCGCCGTCACAGTGTGCGTCGAGATACCGTCCGCGCTCGTCGCCCTCGAGATCGCTCGCCTCGTGAAATATCTCGCTGACTTTTTCCCACTGCTCGGGTGTCATCGCTATTGAAGTTCGCGGTAGAGCCACGCGCGGGCGAGATTCCAGTCCCGACGAACCGTTCGCGCGGAGATATCGAGCGTTTCGGCGATCTCTTCTTCGGTGAGCCCGGCGAAGTAACGAAGCTCGACGATTCGCGATTGCCTTGGGTTGAGTTCGGCGAGTCGCGTTAACGCCTCGTCGATCGCAACGACGTCTGTCTGATCGTCGGCCGATTTCACATCATCGGCAAGGGTAACTCTTACGCGATCGCCGCCCCGCTTCTCGCTGTTGCGACGTCGGGCCGCATCGACCAAAACGCGTCGCATCAGCTGGGCAGACATCGCGAAGAAATGAGATCGATCTTGCCAGTTTACTTTGTCGGAGTCGACGAGTCGGACAAAGGCTTCGTTAACGAGTGCGGTTGTCTGAAGTGTATGCCCGGGTCGCTGGCGTCGCATAAAGTTTCGCGCGATGCGTTTCAGCTCGCGATGGACGATCGGCATAAGGTCGTCCAGGGCGTCCGGTTCACCGTTGCGCCAAGCGAGTAGAAGTCGCGTGATTTGGGCCGAATCCTGTTCCATGCCGGGTTGAACACGGCGATTCTAGCACGGGGCTGATTTAACGCGGAGACCGCGGAGATCGCGGAGATCAAGGACGGTAGGAGACCGGTGCTGCTCCACACGGATGATCGCACGACAGACTATCGCGTTTTAAATAGTTCTTGGGCGGTAAGCTCGGTTAGCCACAGATTACGCCGATTGCGCAGATCCTCTTTCGATATCTTCTCGGGGGAAGCAATCAAGGTAAATCTGCGTCATCTGCGTAATCTGCGGCCAAATGCGCCTACCTTCTACAAGCTAGCAGCACCGACGTTGGTCGGTATGGAGATCCTCCGCGGTCTCTGCGTTAAAAGCCAGTGTCCGGTTTGCGCGACAACTTGCGTCTTCCTAACCGGCGGCAATTATTTTACGCCGCACGAAGGAGGCAATCATATGTTAGGTGAAGCAATTACAAGAGAGCAGATAAGTGTGCCCATGGTCGAGACGGATTTCGTTGCGGCTTTCGCGCATGAAGCATCGGCCATCGCGACCGTGACGATGGGATTCAGCACCGACCCGATCGCTCGTTGGTTTTATCCAAAAGCGACGGACTACTTCCGTTGGTTTCCAAAATTTGTACGGGCTTTCGCGGGCGGGGCGATCGCGAACGAATCGGCCTACTGCACCGAGAACTATTCCGGTGCGGCGCTTTGGCTGCCGCCGGGTGTTGAGCCCGATGGTGAAGAGTTGGCGAGTCTCGTTCGCGAGTCGATGCCTCAGGAGCGTCATGCGGAGGCGTTCGAGCTGTTCGAGAAGATGGGCGAAGCTCATCCGATCGAGCCTAGTTGGTATCTGCCGATGATCGCCGTCGATACGTTCCGACAAAACCTCGGCATCGGAAGTCGTCTGATGGAACTCGCGCTCGAGCGTTGCGATCGGGACGGACTGCCCGCGTACCTCGAATCGTCGAATCCGAGAAACATCTCGCTCTATCGGCGATTCGGTTTCGAAGTTGTCGGCGAGATCCGGTCCGGAGATTCCCCGGTAATGACGCCGATGTTACGCAAAGCGGTTCGGGCTAATGGCGAACAGCCAACAGCTAAGAGCTAATTTTTCTAGTAGCTATTTGCCAATAGCTCATAGCTGTTAGCAAGACATAAGGAGCATCATCATGTTAGGGGCAACTGTTGTAAACGAAAACACACGCTCTATTCCGTCACTGGAATACGACTACCGAGATACGATCGTCGCTGCTCAAAAGGTGAACTGGCGTATCGAGGACATCATCGGCGGCGACAAGAAGCTCGACTTCTCAAAGCCGTTCATGCCGGAGTCGCTCGCTCGCGTCTCGGATCTCTCATTTCTAAACGACGACGAAAAGCGTGTCCTGAATCAGATCCGAGGTCACGCGTATCTCGCGATCTTCGGTTTGGCGGAGGAGTTCATTCTTCCTTTCGTGATCGATCACGTCCGGCCGTCGCTGGATGACGACGACTACCGCGTTCGCGCGTTTCTACAATTCGCGACCGAGGAGGCCAAACACATCCAGCTCTTCAAGATGTTCGGCGAAGAGTTCAAGGCTAACTTCGGAACCGAGTGCAAGGTGATCGGTCCGCCGTCCGCGATCGCGAAAGCGATCCTCGCGCACGAGCCGCTCGGCATCGCACTTGCGATCCTGCACATCGAGTGGATGACGCAGCGACACTACATCGAGAGTGTCCGCGATGACAACGACCTCGACCCGCAGTTCAAAAGCTTGCTCAAGAACCACTGGCTCGAGGAGGCACAACACGCGAAGCTCGACACGCGGATGGTCGAGACGCTGGCCGACGCGATGAGCAAGCAGATGATCGAACGGGGAGTAGACGAGTATCTCGATATCGGCGGCTTTCTGGATAACGGAGTGCGACAGCAGACGATGTTTGACCTGGAAGCATTCGAGGCGGCGACCGGTCGGATACTAAACGACGACGAACGTGAAGAGTTTATCGACGTGCAGCATCAGGCGAATCGTTGGACGTACATCGGGACGGGGATGACTCATCCGAAGTTCTTGATGAGTCTCGAAAGGTTGGATCCGGCGCAACGCAAAAGGATCGAGTTGGTTGCGCCGATGTTTAGCTGAACAAGCGGGTGACTATGAAAACATAACTAATAACGATCAGGCAGTGGATAGAGACCCAGGGCTTCCTGGGTTTCACAGACCTCGAGATCCGACGAGACGAGCGGCTTTGCCGCAACGCATAGCGGCGAGGCTTGCCTCGCCGTTAGGTCTCAAAAATACTT
Organism: Pyrinomonadaceae bacterium; assembly: GCA_035274235.1. Classification (GTDB taxonomy): domain Bacteria; phylum Acidobacteriota; class Blastocatellia; order Pyrinomonadales; family Pyrinomonadaceae; genus OLB17. Next base: position 20,944 of record DATEOJ010000127.1, on the reverse strand, counting down.
TGCGAGGCTATGCCTCGACCTGGAGGCATAGCCTCGCGGATTTTTTGGAAGCCGCCTGTAAGGCAAGCCTTACCGCGATGCGTTGCGGCAAGCCGCGACCATGTCCGACTCGAGTCGCGCCTCAACAAAAAAAGGCCGTCCAATCAGACGGCCTCTCTCACATCGGTGCAATTAGAAAAACTAACTCTTTCTCAACTCCGTCAACACCTGTTTCGCGACCGCCTTCAGCGTATCGAAAACTCCGGTGCCATCCATCGCGACGGCCTCGTAAACCGGTTCGCCTTTTCGCTGGAGCTCGCTGACGAGGTCTTGCGTCGGGGTGACGTTCGGCAGATCACGTTTGTTCAGCTGAAGCACGTAAGGGATCTGCGCGAGATCGTAGCCCTGCGACTGCAGATTCTCTTCGAGGTTGTAGAGCGATTCGATGTTCGCATCCATGCGCTCTTCCTGGCTGTCGGCCACGAAGACAACGCCGTCGACTCCCTTAAGGATCAACTTGCGCGACGCGTCATAGTAAACCTGTCCGGGAACGGTGTAGAGATGGAATCGTGTCTTGAAGCCGCGAACGGTTCCCAGTTCGAGCGGCATGAAATCGAAGAACAACGTGCGGTCAGTTTCGGTCGCGAGCGAAATAAGCTTGCCTTTCGCCTGGGGCGCCGTTGAATCGTAGATGTACTGCAGGTTTGTCGTCTTGCCGCACAAACCCGGCCCGTAATATACGATTTTGCAATTTATTTCGCGTGACGCGTAGTTAATGAAGGTCATGGCTTTGCTTGGGGTAAGGTAACTCGAAAAACTCTCTTTAGCTAAAAAGGCTGTCAATGTCCTCGTCGGTGATCTCCGAAAAGGCGGACGTATTGTTCAGCGCGAACGACGATTCGCGAACCGCTTCTTCAAGTATCGCAGCGACCTCGAAGCTCGCACGTTTCGCGCGAATCTTAACGAGTCCGACGGTGGAGCGTTCGTCGAACACAACGACCAGCAAGCTACGGCCGATCACACTGATAAAAATGCTCTCGCGTTCGCCTTCATGAAATACAGAGGGAAAAACGTCTTCGCCGATAAGCTTTGCCATGCTGCTTGTCGCGGCAACGTTTCCGGCAGCAAGAGACGAGAAGCTCGTCGTGTCCATGTCGCCAATATCCCCGTGGAATGCGATCGTCTGACCGTCGCGGTCGACCAGAAACACGACACGAGCAGCGCATTCAACGCAGAGGCGTGCGAGGACAGTTTTCATACGCTGAAACTGCTGTTCTTGGATGATGAAGGGCGATTGTGACATGTTGTGATCTCGCGGCTGAAAAAGCGTTAGCTCGGTGTGGTTTTCGGCAAATGAACGGTAAAACTTGGTAGGTGGCGGGATTAGCGTACAAACCGCACTACCTAATCTAGCACACGCCATAAACGACCATCAAGCATTTTTTCCAGCAATTCAGCGACTGACAAGCGTGCCGCGAGCGGGTTGCGCGACTGAAGGAATTTCGCTAAATTCCGTGTTGAAATGGGGCTATCAAACGGAAGCGGAACGAGGGTCATCGACTTGGTCGCGATCGGAGGCGGAACGGGTTTATCGACGCTCCTCTCCGGTCTAAAAGGCTACGTCGGTACGGACGAAGGCGACGTTTCGATCGGACGTCTTTCGGCGATCGTAGCCGTGTCGGATGACGGCGGAAGCTCCGGCCGGCTTCGAGATGAGTTACAGATGCCGCCGCCCGGCGACATACGCAACTGCATGGTCGCACTGTCAGAAGATTCGCATCTTCTCGCGAAGCTTTTCAAACACCGTTTCTCGGGAGACGGTGATCTCGCCGGACACAACTTTGGGAATCTGTTTCTTGCAGCACTCGCGGAAGTGACCGGTGATTTTACGGAAGCGGTTCGACTCTCATCCGAGATCCTCGCGAGCAAAGGTCATATCTATCCCGCGACTGTCTCGGACGTCCGGATCGCCGCGCGGCTGACCGACGGTACGGTAGTGCGCGGTGAGACGAACATCTCGAAAACCGGTGGTGCGATCGAGCGACTTTACCTTGAACCCGAGAATTGCGATCCGCATCCCGACGCCCTCGCTGCGATCGCCGAAGCGGACCTGATCACGGTCGGACCCGGTTCGTTGTTTACGAGTTTGTTGCCGCCGCTGCTCGTGCACGGCGTTGTCGATGCGATCGTGAAGTCGCCTGCGGTAAAGATATTCGTTTGTAACCTGATGACCCAGCCGGGCGAGACGGACGGCCTGACGTCGCGACGTCATCTCGAGATCATCCGCGAATACGCACCCGACCTTACGTTTGATTACCTTCTAGTCAACGACCGCGAGATCAGCCCGACCCAGGCGCAGCTCTACACGCAGGACGGAGCCGAGCAGATCGGGGTCCACGGCTCGATCGATTCGGTCGAGATCGAGGGAACCCGAGTTATTCACACCGATCTGCTCGACGACGGTCCGCTCGTCCGCCATCACCCGGACCGTTTGGCTAAAGCTGTAGTGAAAACGGCGGTATAGAAGCAATCCGCAATCCGAAATCCGAAATCCGCAATCGGGAGGGTTTTGCCTACCGATACAAAAAGCTTATTATTTCGATTGGCATTCGTTGTAGAAAACCCTCATATGGAAGATGTTCAGGATGAACACAAGGCACTCGATGTTTTGATCCTTGCCGCGGGCCTTGGCACGCGGATGCGGTCGGACCTCGCGAAGGTACTTCATCGCCTAGACGGACGCCCACTAATAAACCACGTCTCAAAAACCGCGGCGGCCCTTGCTCCGAAAAAGATATATGTCGTGATCGGGCATCAGGGGGACGATGTGCGGTCGGCGGTGCTCGAGGAATTTGACGAGGATCTCGCGGTCTTTGTCGAGCAGAAACAGCAACTCGGGACCGGCGACGCGGTCAACGCGGCCCGCGAGCATCTCGCCGATCGCGATTCGACATTGCTGGTTCTATCTGGCGATGTTCCGATGATCCGTCCGGAGACCTTGGCCGGGCTTGTCCAACAACATCACAACCACCGCGGCAAAGGCGCAGCGTGCACGATCCTAACGGTGAAACTAAAGGATCCGAGCGGCTACGGCCGGATCGTACGCGATCAGGAAGGTCTGTTCGAACGGATCGTCGAGCAACGTGACGCGACGGAAGACCAACGCCGGATAAATGAGATCAACGCCGGGATATACGCGTTCGACGCGCGAAAACTTTTCTCTGCTCTCGAGAAGGTTCAGAACAACAACGCCCAGGGAGAGTACTACCTGACCGATGTACCGGAGCTTCTCCGCGAGGCGGGTGAGACGGTAGCCATTTTCCAACACAACGACGCATACGAGATCGAGGGCGTAAACAATCGAGCACAACTCGCGGATCTCGAGCGGCTGTTGAACCGCCGGACGATAAGTCGGCTAATGCTCGATCACGGTGTAACGTTTATCGACCCGAAAAGCGCGTACGTCAGTGAACGCGCTCGGATCGGACGCGACACCGTTCTGCACCCGAATGTAACCATCGAAGGCGAGTCCGAGATCGGCGACGGTTGTTCGATTCGTTCCGGGACTCGCATTACCGACTCGAAGATCGGTCATGGCGTCGAGATCCTCGATAACTGCGTCATCGTAAGTTCCGAGATCGCGAACGATTGTACCGTCGGTCCGATGGCGCATCTGCGCGGCAAGGCGAAGATGCGAAAGGGGTCGAAGGTCGGGAATTTTGTCGAGTTGAAAAAGACGACGCTCGGCGAAGGTTCAAAGGCGAGTCATCTTACATACCTCGGAGACGCGACGATCGGCGAGAAGACAAACATCGGAGCAGGAACTGTCACATGCAACTACGACGGTAAGAATAAGCACGAGACGAAGATCGGCAACAACGTCCGTATCGGGTCTGACACCATGCTTGTCGCACCGATAGAAGTCGGTGACGGCGCGGTGACCGGTGCGGGAAGTGTCGTGACGAAGGACGTCGAAGCCGACACGCTTGTTGCAGGCGTCCCGGCTGAGAAGAAAAAGGATCTGCGGCCTGGCGAGAAATCGGCGAAGACCTAACGATATGAGAATTCTTTTTTATGTTCTGGCTGCGGCTGCGGGTTTACTTGGTCTTCTTGCGCTGTTCCGAACAGTCGAACAGGTGCTCGCGGGTAACGGCCTTCAGGCTGCTCAGTTCGTGGTCGGTATCGTCGGGATCGTGCTCGCGACCCTATGGATAAAGCGAGCGCGAGCGGCGGGGAATTAAGAAGAGTCGTGAGTCGATGAAGTATCTGGTCATCGTCCTTGCTTCGATTCAAGGCCTATGGATGCTGGCGGACGGCATCTATGTAATTGCCAACGGAAAATACATCGGGCCAGAAAAACCCGGACCGTGGGCTTTGTTATTTGAGCGGACCGGGATTGATGTTTTCAAACTTGGACCGATGTTCGTCCTATTCGGCCTCGCGTGGCTTGTATTTGTCGGAGCCTTTTTTGGTGAGGCTACGTGGGCCAGGTTGTTTGGGATCGTGTTGTCGGTCCTGTCACTTTGGTACTTACCGGTAGGAACCTTGTTGTCGATCATCGTGCTTGGCACTCTGATCATTTTTGTAAAGAGCTAGTTTATGTGCGGAATTGTCGGATACGTTGGAAACAAGCAGGTGGTGCCGTTGATCATCGATGGTCTTCGGAAACTTGAGTATCGCGGTTACGACTCGGCGGGAATCGCCGTGGTCGATGATGAGCAACATCTTGAGCTGCGTCGAGCGGAAGGGAAGCTGCGGAATCTCGAGGAGTGTATTCGGCTAAATCCCCTCGACGGAAATTACGGGATCGGGCACACGCGTTGGGCGACACACGGACGTCCGACCGAGGAGAAAGCTCACCCACATCGCGATAAGTCGGGCAAGGTCGTCGTTGTTCACAACGGGATCATCGAGAATTATCTCTCGCTCAAGGAGAGTCTCGCGTCGAACGGCAGCACTTTCAAAACTGAGACTGACACCGAAGTCGTCGCGCATCTGATCGGGCATTACAAAGAGAAGGACGGTCTCTCGCTCGAGGAAGCGACGCGAAAGGCGGTGAAAGAACTGCGCGGGATCTTTGCTCTCTCGATAATCTCGGTCGATGAGCCTGACACGATCATCGCGGTTCGCGAGGGTCCGCCGGTCGTCGTCGGTCTTGGCGATGGTGAGTTCTTTGTTGCGTCGGACATTCCGCCGATCCTCCAACACACGCGTGACGTGTTTTTCCTTGGCGACCGCGAGATCGCGGTTTTGACTAAGGACTCGGTCCGCGTCACCGACTTCGATGGGAACGTTATCGAACCCAAGCAGCAGCGGATCACCTGGGACCCGATCATGGCCGAGAAGGGCGGGTTCAAACATTTCATGCTCAAGGAGATCTACGAGCAGCCGCGTGCGGTCCGCGACACTGTGCAAGGACGTGTCTCGCTCGATACGGGCAAGGTCTATCTCGATCAGATGGATATCTCCGAAGACGATTTCCGAACCCTGACCTCCATCAAGTTCGCTGCATGTGGAACGAGTTGGCATGCAGCGCTCGCAGGGAAGTACATGATCGAGAAGCTCGCACGCGTGCCGGTCGACGTCGACTACGCGTCGGAGTTTCGATATCGCGATCCGGTATTGACGGAGAACGATCTGCTGATCGTCATCTCGCAGTCTGGTGAAACCGCTGACACGATCGCGGCGATGCGTGAGGCCAAACAGGCGGGCTGCAAGGTACTTGCGGTCTGCAATGTTCAGGGTTCGATGATCCATCGCGAGGCGGACGGAACGATCCTCACACACGCGGGACCCGAGATCGGTGTTGCATCGACAAAGGCGTTTACGGCGCAAATGATCGCGATCTATTTGTTCGCACTTTATCTGGGCGAACTCCGCGGTGCGATCTCGGCCGAGGACGGAAAACGTTTGGCGCAGGATCTCGCGGAACTGCCGCTCAAGATCGAGCAGTTGCTGAACGACGCCGACTCGATCGAAGAACTGTCGAAAGAATTTTTCCGCGTGCAGGATTTTCTCTATCTCGGTCGCGGAATCAACTTCACGGTCGCACTAGAAGGCGCACTGAAGTTAAAGGAGATCAGCTACATTCACGCCGAGGGTTATCCCGCCGGTGAGATGAAGCACGGACCTAATGCGCTTATTGACGAGAAGCTGCCGGTCGTCGTCGTGAACACGCGTGAGTCGGGCAATGCGGCGAGCGAGCTTCGATACGAGAAGACCCACTCGAATATCGTCGAGGTAAAAGCTCGCGACGGTATCGTGATCAGCGTCCTGACGGAAGGCGACCAGATGAGTTCGAAAGTATCGGACCACGTGATCGAAGTCCCCGAGACGTCCGATCTGCTCGGACCGATCCTTTCGGTCGTACCGCTGCAGCTGCTCTCGTACCACATAGCGGTGCGACGAGGATGCGATGTCGATCAGCCGAGGAATCTCGCGAAGTCTGTGACGGTGGAGTAGGACGGACTACAAACTTTAGTTTGTAGCTCTTTGTGCAGAAGGATTTGAAATCGAGTCGTGAACTCCCGGCTTTGGCAAACTAAAGTTTGCCGTCCCTTATGAAAGCAATCGTTGTTCGAGAATATGGCGAGCCCGAAGTAATGAAGCTCGAGGACGCTGAGGTCCCCGAGCCGGATGGCGGTCAGGTCGTCGTCAAGATCGGGGCCGCGGGCGTAAATCCCGTCGACACATATCTTCGAACCGGTATTCACGCACACGCACCTGAGCTGCCGTACACGCCGGGAAAGGATGCAGCGGGTGTGATCGAGAGAGTTGGCGACAACGTCACGAGCGTGAAGCCGGGCGATCGGGTTTACACCGCCGGTTCGATCTCAGGAACATACGCGGATTATTCTCTCTGCGGCGAGAAGCAGGTCGGTAAACTGCCCGACAATGTCTCATTCGAAAAAGGCGCCGGCGTTTGGACGCCATACGCGACATCGTATCGCGCATTGTTCCAAAGAGCCGGAGCCAAGTCCGGTGAGACTGTTCTCATTCACGGCGCGTCTGGCGGCGTGGGTATCGGTGCGGTTCAGTGGGCGAAAGATGCCGGACTCAGCGTGATCGGTACCGCGAGTTCGGATGAAGGGAAGCGGCTTATCGAACAACAAGGCGCCGACGCAGTGTTCGATCACACCGACGAAGATCATTTCGGCGAGATCCGTGAGTTCACGGGTGGGAGAGGAGTCGACATCATCATCGAGATGCTCGCCAACGTAAATCTCGAACGCGACTTCGAAGCGCTCGCGATGTTTGGGAGGATCGTCGTCGTTGGAAATCGCGGCAGCCTTCAGTTCACCCCGCGTCTTGCGATGACAAAAGACGCTTCCATCTACGGCATGTCACTCTTCAACGCTCCTGCAGACAAGCTTGCTGAGATCCATACGGCGGTTGTCGATGGCCTCACTCGAGGCGCGATCGATCCGATCGTTGGCGAATCGATTCCGCTTGCAGAAGCACCGCGTGCTCACCACCAAGTTATTGAAAACAAAGCGAGCGGGAAGATCGTCCTTGTGCCTTAACCGGGGCTAATAGGACGAATAGGACCAATAGGACCAATAGAACCAAATAGGACGAATAGGATTGAGGTCCTCCTATAGGTCCTATAGGTCCTATTAGTCATATTGGTCCTATTCGTCCTATTAGTCCTATTGGTCCTATTCGTCCTATTAGTCCTATCACTTCTCGGCCGCCCACCGTCCGCCCTCAAACCATACATCCTCGCTGGCACGTTCATTGCACCCACTCCGACCGAGATATTAATTCCGAACGGAGAGGAATCCATGAACGCAATAGAATTACTAAAAGAAGACCACGACCGAGTCGATAAACTTTTCCAGCAAGTCAAAGCAAACGAGGACGCCGATCATCGCGACACGTTCGAGAAGATCAAGGCCGAACTCGAGGTGCACACGCACATCGAAGAGACGATCTTCTATCCGAAGATGAAAGAGGACGGGGATGAAGAGTTAAAGAAGATCATCCTTGAAGGAGTCGAAGAGCATCATCAGGCGAAAATATTTTTGCGTGAACTCTCGTCACTCGCCGACGAAAGCGAGAAGTTCCAGCCGAAGTTGAAAGTGTTGATGGAAGACATCGCACATCACGTCCAGGAAGAAGAGGGAAAGATGTTCCCGATGATCGAGGAGCAGTTCGACGAGTACACGCTTCAGATGCTCGGTAACGAGATGGAGAAAGAGAAGAACGCTTTCAAGAAGTCGCACAAGGCGGCAGGCGGACGTTAGTTCGTTTTGCTAATTTGGTTGCGCGACGCCGGGGTGCCACTCCCGGCGTTTTTTTGCAGGAGTCAGAACCGGAAGCGGTAGCGACCGGGTTTCCCCGAGTCCCCTCAGATCTGAGGGGAGACCCAGTCGCTACCGCTCCCGGTTCCGACTCGTGTTTCGCGATTTCTCCGTTATCGGGAATTGCCAAAGACTTCAGAGCTTACGCCGTCTCGACCTGTTGCGTATTGTCCGCGCCCAACTCCGGCAGCACATCGAAGACTTGAAGCGCATACTTCACATTTCCGAAAGGTGCTGAGACCTGGACGCCCTGGATAACGTCTCGAACCTCGAGAAGCGATTCGCGTGCGATCGCGATGCCCTCCTCGCGAGCTTCTTCTTTGCTCTTGTCCGATGCGATGCGCATTCGGTCCAGGATCTGGGGCGTGACGTTCACACCGGGTACTTCGTTGTGAAGAAACTCGGCGTTTCGAAAACTCACCAACGGCCATATGCCGGCGATGATCGGGATCTTCACGTGCTCGATCCTCTTTAAAAACGAGCGAAGCTGCTCCGTATCAAACACCGGCTGTGTGATCGCGTACTCGGCACCCGCCTCGACCTTCCATTCGAATCGACGAATCTCTTCCTCGAGATTCACTGCACCGGGATTCACACCGACACCGATCGAGAACGCGGTCGGTTTTCCGATCGGATTGTTGCCGATGTCTAGACCATGGTTCAGTTTGTTGACCATGTTCGTAAGTCCGATCGCGTCGATATCGAAGACGGCGGTCGCGTCCGGGTAGGGGCCCATCTTGGGCGGATCACCCGTGATGATCAGGAGATTTCGAAGACCGAGAGCCGCGGCTCCGAGAAGGTCCGACATCATCCCGAGCAGGTTTCGGTCGCGACAGCAGTAGTGAAGAACAGCCTCGATGCCGATCTCGCGTTCGACGAGGATCGCCGTCGCCTGTGCGGACATACGCGTTTGAGCACGTGGGCCGTCTGGGATATTTACGCCGTCGACACCTTTGTCTTTTAGCAGGCGGATCGATTCGAGCGTCTTATCCGCGTCGCATCCTTTCGGCGGGAGAACTTCGACCGACGTCACGAACTCTCCGCGTGCGACCTTGCCAGACCATCTAGATCGATCCTCTTGCGGGACAACTACGATGTCGACCGGCATTAGCTCGGTTACGCGTGCGCTCTGCTTGCGCGCTTCGCTTATCGCTTGGCGCGGACTTACTGAACGAATTGCTTCGGCGATCAGTTTGATATGCGTCGGCGTAGTGCCGCAGCAACCACCGACAAACTTTGCACCCGATTGAACAAAGCGACGCGAGAACTCAGCCATGTACTCGGGCGATCCCATGTAGAACTGTCGTCCCTGCACATCGCGCGGCAATCCTGCATTGGGTTGTGCCGACAATTTCTTTCCGGTCAACGGACGCATCTTATCGAGCGCGTTTAGAACGTGGTTCGGGCCCATTCCGCAGTTGAGACCGATGACCTCGACGTCGAGTTCATCAAGCCTCGCGGTAAACGCCTCGGGCGTTGTGCCGAACGTCGTCTTGCCATCCATCTGGATCGCCATCTGAGCGATTATCGGCAGATCGGATAGTTCGCGGACGGCGCGGATCGCCTGTTCGATGACTGGTAACTCTGAGAAGGTTTCGAGAACGAAGAGATCGATACCGCCGTCGAGAAGACCCTCGATCTGCTCTTTGTAAAGTTCCTTCGCTTCGTCGAACGAGGTCGGGCCGTAGGGCTCGATTCGGAGACCAAGCGGTCCGATAGCACCCGCGACGAACACTCGTTCGCCGGCCGCTTCACTTGCCAGTCGTGCGGCGGCGCTGTTTATTTCGCGGATCTTGTTTTCAAGTCCGTACGGTTGGAGCTTATGTCTGGTGGCACCGAACGAGTTCGTCTCGATCACGTCTGCACCGGCCTTGACGTATTCCTCGTGGACCTCGCGAACGAGATCCGGTGCTACGATATTCAACTCGTCGTAACTGCGGTTGATGTAGATCCCTTTGTCATAGAGACGCGTTCCCATCGCGCCGTCAAAGACGTAAATGCGATCATCATCGATGATGTCTCGAAAGCTCTTCATGGATTTTGGGTTTTGGATTTTAGATATTGGATTCATAAACCGCTCGAGAGTCCCGAAGGGCCCTTCAAGCCAGAATCCAAAATCTAAAATCCAAAATGAAAAGGTCTCGCCAAACAGCGAGACTTTCGAAAACGGAAATCAGATTATGCTGTTTAGCAGTTTATTTAACGTGGTCGCAAGTCGCGTTAACTCACCACGAAAGTTTAACAAGATGATGTGCTTTTGAGCCCATAGTGTCAAGCGACTCAACGTTGGCACACCTTGCAAAAGTAGGTAGATCGCCCAGCTTGCACGATTCGAGCGACCGGCACGCCGCAGTTAACGCAATCCTCGCCCTCGCGGTCGTACACGCGCCACTCCCAATCGCTCCCAACGCCGTAGATACTCCCCGCGATGTCGGTCGGATCGACCGGCAAGGAAGCTCCCAACTCCACCGCTTCTGACAGTACGAGTTGAATGTTTTCGAGCAGTACCGCCGTCTTCGCTTTTGTGAGACTGCTTGCTCGACGACGTGGATTCGCGCGGGAAAGAAACATCGCCTCCGATGCATAGATGTTTCCAAGACCGCAGATCTTGGTCTGGTCGAGTAGAACTTCCTTGAGGCTTCGTCGTGAAGTTTTTAGTGTCGTCCGAAGATAGTCCTCCGTGAACTTATCGCCGAGCGGTTCGGGTGCGAGCTTCGCGATTTCCTTCGCCTCGTTAAGTTTCGCCGTCGGGACGATCTTCATCAGACCGAAATGACGCTGGTCCTGAAACACGAGCCGTCCATCGTCGAAGTACAGGACCGCATGCGTGAACTTCGGATCGACCGTGTCGTGATCAAGCAGCATGAATTTGCCGCTCATGCGAAGATGCGTGATCAGCGTTCGACCGTTATCGAGATCGAATAACACATGCTTGCCGCGACGATGGACGAAGTTGATCGTTGCGCCTTGAAGGTTCTTTGCAAATTTCTTAGGCGTCGTGTCGGGAGCGAGGCGAGCACGCAGCAGTTCAGCAGAGGCGATGCTGCGTCCGCTCACGATCGAATTCAGGGATCTTGCGACGATCTCGACTTCAGGTAATTCGGGCATCCAGCTTCATCTTAAATGCACGCATCGAGAAACGCTAAGGCTGTTAGGTTCGTGAGTAGTCGGGAAGTGAGGCCTTATCGCCGAGGACGGCACCGGGACTTATGTGGACGTTTCGACCAAGGTAGCAACTTCGGCCAACGACGGCTCCGTCGACCGTGGCTGCCGATCCAATTCTCGTATGTGACCAGATGACAGAGTCGCTGATCGAAGCTTTTTCGTCGACGTGAACACCCGGTCCTAGAACCGAATTAACGATGCGCGCACCGGGTTTTATCACACAGCCTTCGCCGAGGATCGAAAGGTCATCGACTTCGGCGGCGGTCGCGACGTCACTCGTCGGTTCCTCGAGATCATCGGGCCGCTGGATCCGGCCGCTAAGAAAATCATGATGCGCTTCGAGATAACTCGTCGGCGAACCGATGTCGCGCCAATACTGGTCGGTAAGCACGTGTGCAAAGAACGGTCGTTCCTTCTCAATGATCGCGGGAAAGACATCGTATTCGAAAGAAGTGTTCTCCCCCTCGGCGATGAGGTCGAGAACGCTCGGCTCAAGAACATAGATTCCGGCGTTGATCGTGTTTAGCTTGAGCTCCTTAAGAGTTTCCGCCGACGGCTTTTCAAGAAAACGCATGACCTCGCCATTTTTACCGGTCTCTACGAGGCCGAATCGAGATGGATCCTCGACCGGGGCCAAAACGATCGTCGCGTCCGCTTTATTTGTGCCGTGGGTTTTTATTACATCTGCGACATCGACGTCTGTGAGAATGTCGCCGTTAAAGACGACCGTCGTCTCTCTTATCGCACCTGCCGCAAACTTGAACGCTCCCGCAGTTCCCATCGGACTCGGCTCGGTCAGATACCTCAAGCTGACGCCAAGCTCGGAGCCGTCGCCGAGAATGTCCTGTATTTTATCGGGCTGGTAACTGAGCGACAGCGTTATATCCGTTATGCCCGCCTTGGCGAGGATCGCGATCTGATATCGGAGAAGAGGACGATTTAATACGGGGACTATCGGCTTGGGTGTATAGACCGTCAAGGGACGCAACCGAGTGCCTTTACCGCCTGCGAGGATAAGTGCTTGCATAGAAAAAGATCGTGTTTACGTAAACTTAGCCTAGAAAAAAGCAGTTGAAAAATCAAAGAGTAGAGCGCCAAATATCGGCACCGCCTGTGTTAAACCGTGACAAATTCTGTTGACACTATTTTCGAGGCTATGCTAGTGTTTTCTTTGCAGGTTAGACCACTTACGGCCCTGTAACACTCCGACTTGATCCATAGAAAATTCGTCCGTTCCGCTTTTTTTGTCTTCTGACCGCACAGGCGTTTCTCGTCCACCATGGTTTTCGATAAGAAAAATTCAATGCGAAATGCCGAACGGTATCTCGCACAGGGGAAAATTCAATCCGCGATCGGCGAGTATAAACAGGTGGTGGCCAACGACCCGAAAGACTTCGGAACGTTGAACATGCTCGGTGATCTGTATACGAAGACCCTCGACAGGCAGAAGGCGGTAAAGTGCTATACGCCGGTAGCGGAGCATTACAGCAAGCAGGGTTTCGCACAGAAGGCGATCGCCGTCTACAACAAGATCTCCAAGATCGAACCTGATTCGATCGATATATTCGCCAAGCTCGCCGACCTCTACAAATTCAAGGGATCGATCAACGAAGCTCGCGTTCATTACACGAAAGTTGCCGAGCATCACGAACAGCACGGACAAAAGGTCGAAGCCCTCGAGGTAAGGAAACAGATCGCCTCTCTCGATCCGAACGATACGTCGATCTATCTGAACCTCGCCGAAGCGTACCTTGTGGAGAAACAGGACGAAGAGGCCCTCGCTGCGTTTGTGGAAGCAGGTGCTCGTTTCGCAAAGCAATCGCGCCATAGCGATGCTATCGACGCATTTCGAAGAGGACTCGAGATCGACGAGCAGGACCCGATCCTGCTTTCCGCGTTTTCTAAATCGCATATCGCATTGGGAACCCCGGCCGTAGGCGCAGAGTTTTTGGCACGAGTGTATGGTGAGAATCCGCACAACCGCGAAGCTCTTCAGCTCTTGATCGATTGCCAGCTCGAGGCGGGTAATACGACAGAGGCCGAGAAGGCAGTCGTCGCACTGGTCGAGAAGGATCCGTCCAACTACCCGAAGTTTCTGGCATTGGCGTGGCTGTATTTGAGAAACAATGACGGAGACTCAGCGGCACGTGTGATGGCGATGTCTGCCGAGCATGTCCTGCTTGCGGGACAGGTCGATGAGTTCCAGACTCTGCTCGCCGAGATACTACGCATCAATCCTGAACAGCTCGAAGGGTTGCGACTGCGTGCAAGACTGTGTGCATGGCAACGCGATGATGCGTCGATGCGCGATGCTCTCATCCAGCTGAACACCGTAGCACGCACGGCGGAATCGGTTGAAGACGAACGCTTCGCTCTATCTCAGCTGGTGATGATACTTCCGCAAGAGACCGCCTATGCGGACCGTCTGCGCGAGATCAATCAGGAACACGGTTTTGAAGATGAGCATACTGGCGACAACATGTTCGACCAGCAGTTCATGAGACCGTCGAAGCAGGCGGAAGTCGAACCGACTCTCGAGACGTTCGCTCCGCAGCCGGACGAGCCGCATGCCGAGAGTGTCGAGGACGATCTGTCAGCCGGTTTCGCGTTCGTTCAGGCAGACGCCGAAGAGTTTCCGTCAGTTTCCGAGGACACACCCGATTCGGATGATGCGCGATTGCTCCGCGAGATCGACAGTATCCGCTTCTATATCGACAACGGCTACGGTGAGTTGGCGAGCAAGGCGGTAGCCGAGCTGCGAGCCGAGTTCGGCTCACGGGCGGAGATCGACGCGTTAGAAGCTCACTTGAACCTGTTCAAAGATGCCGGTGAAGAAGCAACTCTAGTTGCCGAACCGGTGATGGAGATACAGGCTCCGACCGAGATCATGGTCGAGCCGGAATTGGAACCAGAATCGGCGGAACCGGAACCGGAGCCAGTCGTTGCGTCGTTGCCCGACTTACCGCTCGAAGCTGCACCGCAAAATGCGGGCTTCGGAATTGACGACCTTCGCAGCGAACTAGGTCTCGACGAGCCGGATGAGCTTCTTGACGATTCAGATTACGAGACCCATTACCACACGGCGGTCGCGTATCAGGAGATGGGGTTACTCGACGACGCAGTAAAAGAATTTCAGGAAGCCGTCGCGCTCGTTCAGCCCAACGATCCGATGCGACGCTTCTTCCACTGCGCGAATCTTCTCGGACATTGCTTCATGGAGAAGTCGATGCCCAACCTCGCTCTCAAGTGGTATCTGCGTGCTCTCGAAACTCCCGGTCTTAACGATGACGAGAAGCAGGGCATCTGGTACGAACTGGCCGCGGCCTATGAAGCGGACGGCGATATTGAGAATGCCGGTCGCTACTTCGAACAAGTGTACGCGGAGAACATCGACTACCGAGACGTCAGTCAACGCGTCAAGAACATCAGCGTTCCGCGATAGCGTTTGGCTGTCGCTAAAAATCGAAAGGCGTTATAATCGGGCGGTATGGTTGAGAAACTGACCGTCGTTTTTTTTATTATTCTCTGCCTTTTACTCGGTTTTTATCTGATCCTTTCACCCTGGGACACACTCTTCGGAAATTGGGCTGATAACTATCTCCTGGTATTCGTGTCGGATCACGCCGGATTTCCGATCCTTCAGAGAACGGTCGCGTCGAACTGGTTCCGCGGTGCGGTGACCGGTCTTGGAGTCGTGAACATCGTCATCGCGTTTTGGGAAGCGGCTCACTTTAATCAAAGCGTCGCGATGTTGCGAGGCGAGAAGGTCAACCCACGGTGAACCATCTCGGCCCGGCTCCGCTCGTTTGTCTCATCACACCCGGTCACGCAAACCCCGACAACTATCAAACGGAATCGGCGAGGATACTGGACACAGTGCGCTCGTCTGTGAATGACGGCGTTTCGATCGTCCAGATCAGAGAGAAAGATCTGCCCGCGCGGTTGCTCTTCGAACTCGTTCGTGAAGCGGTCCTGATCGCGAGCGGCTCTTCGACGATCGTCACAGTTAACGACCGGGCTGACATTGCTGCTGCTGCGAAAGCGAAGGGCGTTCATTTGCCGGAGAACGGGCTGAGTCCGCGGGTTATGCGGTCTGGGTTCGGTCAGCTCGTTGTCGGCAGCTCCGTGCACTCAATCGAAGCGGCGACGCGAGCTGCAGAAGGCGGTGCGGATTATGTGTTGTTCGGTCCGATCTTCGAGACGCCGGGTAAAGGACCATCGGTCGGACTCGATGCATTGACGCGTGTCTGCGAGGCAGTTTACGGCACACCTGTCATCGCCTTAGGTGGAATCGATGAGCACAATTGCGAACAAGCGATCGGCGCCGGTGCGGCCGGCATCGCGGCGATCCGTTCGCTCAACGACCCGGCAAGCAGACAGCGCATCCTCGCCGCATTGCGATAGAATTTTTGCTATGACCAAACAACCGGTGTGTCTGACAATTGCCGGCCTGGATCCGTCTGGCGGAGCCGGTGTCATTGCCGACGTCAAAACCTTTTCTGCTTTCGGATGTTTTGCGTCGGCGGCGATCACATCACTGACTTTTCAGAATACTGTCGGCGTCTTTGGCGCGGAGCACCAAAGCGCCAATGTCGTGAGGAAGCAGGTCGAGCCCGTTATCGAAGATTATGAGGTCGCAGCAGTAAAGACCGGGATGTTGCCCACGGCGGAGGTCATTGAAGAAACCGCGCGTCTGATAGCGAGAATGAACGGGGTCAAGTTTGTTGTCGATCCGGTCGTGAGATCGACGTCCGGTTTCGATCTGATAGATGACGCCGCTTTGCGCGTACTCGTCGAGAAACTCTTTCCGCTTGCGGATGTTGTAACGCCGAACCGTCCGGAGGCAGAACGCATCACCGGGCGGAAGATAGAGAGCAGATCGGATGTCGAGGTTGCTGCTCGTGACATGCAGACAATGGGTGCGCGAAATGTCCTGATCAAAGGCGGGCATCTCGATCATGAGACGAAGGCGGTCGACTTTTTATTTATCGGCGACGACCTCCACATTCTCGAGGCGGAGTTGATCGAAACGACGGCGACGCATGGGACCGGATGTACTCTCGCGGCTGCGATCGCCGCGAACCTCGCGTTAGGGCGCGATCTCGTCGATGCGGTCAGAGTTGCAAAGGACTTCGTGAACGCCGCAATCAAAACCGCTCCGATGCTCGGACACGGACACTCGCCGATAAACATCTCGGCAGCTACTTTGCTAAAGGAAGAAAAGCCGGCGTGAGATAGGTTACGCCGAATGTGAGGCCAGTTCGTGGGCTAAAGCGTGTGAGGCCAAATACTGCCGCAGTGTCGAACCGCAGGCCCGATGCTTTTATCTGAGCGCCTATGCGAAATTGTCCGACGCTCTCCGTTCCAAGTTGAGCCGCCCCGGATCGAGTGCTGATGCGTCCGTTGACCTCGGTAGCGAGATTGATGCGATCGGTCACACCAAAGATCCCGGCGAGACCATAGAGAAGGACATCGTTCTGTGAGAAATCTTCCAGCGGAGCACTCATTACCCCGAGCCCAATGTTCCCGTAAATATTCGCGCGTGGCGACCGCTTTCCTTGATCCACGCCGAATTTCTTTTGAAGTATCAGCTTTGTAAAAATGTTTATCTGATTAGTGCCGATCCCTTTTGCCTGATCCGTGTTCGGCATCTGATATCCGAATTTGATTCCAAGCGCCGGCATATGTTTTGTCTCGCTGACGAGCTTGATCTTCGCGGAGACGATGATGTCGCCAAAGTCATTCGACGAATTGCCGTTGAAGCTTAGCGGTATCGGACTCGGAAGCGTCTGCGAATTGACCGCAAGGAAATCCTGAACGACGCCTTCGATCTGCAGTTCAACATTTGGAGCAAAACCGTTACGAAGTCGAATATCGCCGACACGTGTCAGGTCACCCTTTATCCCTGATAAGGGAAGTTTGACGTTTTGCAGGAAGTCGACGCCAGCCGTGATCTCCATCGCGCCGGGGGGCGTGATGTCGATATCATCGGTGATGAGTGGTCGCTGCTGCGCTGAGATAGCCACACTGCAACCCAGCACCAAGGCGATAAGGGCGAGACGTCGAATCATCACGCGAATTGTCTCATATGTATTTCTTTGACGGCAACGAAACAAAAAGATCCGGCGGGATTTGCCGCCGGATCGCAAGATTCCCATTCAGCTGTAGTTAGCGAATGTCGAATGTATTGACCGAGAAGTCAGCCCCAACACCCCAGGCCGTTGTCCTGGTTGTTAGATCAAAGCTGTTGAGTATCCAATAGATGCTTGGGGTTGTAGGCGTTGCACCTCGTCGCCAAATTGCGAGGTCGGTTCGTCCATCCCCATCATAGTCACCCTGCACAGGCTCGTCGGAACTTCGACCGAAAGTCTGTGTGCGCGTTGAGCCGTTCGAACTGTTGAGTATCCACCAGACGAGGGGGGATGTGCCTGTTGCACCGGTACGAGCGACGGCCAGATCATACTTTCCATCGCCGTCGTAATCACCCGGAAGAACGTAATCGCTGGTGAAGTTGCCGAACCGCTGGTACGTGATCGCGCTATCTGAGCTACGCATGATGATGAAATTGTTTGCCGGTGTTAGACCGAAGCGATATACGGCTATATCGAATTTACCATCGCCGTCATAATCGCCCGAGATCGGAGCGTCGCCCGATGTTCCACCAACTGTATCCCCCGTCAGACCGAAGGGCTCGATACGAGCAGTCCCCGTCGAACTGTTTCTTATGTACCAGACCATCTGATCGGTGGCAGCCGCCCCTCGTCTAACAACAGCGATGTCGGTTATCCCGTCACCGTCATAGTCGCGCTGGTGCGTCTGATCGCCCCTTATGCCCCACGCAAAATATCGAACCGTACTATTTGAGCTCTGCAAGATCCAGTACTCACTTTGAGCTCCGACCGTTGCTCCGCCGCGGAAGATCGCAATGTCCGCGATAGCGTCACCGTCGTAGTCTCCGGGAGCCGGGAAATCTGTATTTGCGTTACCCCAGTCAACAATTTGAGTAGAGCCTGTTGTGCGCGAATTCCACCAGGTGATTGGGGCGACACCCGGCGGTGCGATGTCGGGGAACCGCAATACACTCATGTCGGTCCTGCCGTCACCGTCATAGTCGACGGGACGCTGAACTCCGAGCTGTCCGCGAATCTCACCACCCGGGAAGTTGCTCGAGTGAACATTCACATAGCCGAGGTGAGCCCGGAGTTGACTTATCTGGGTCGGAGTTATTGCCGCGCTGCCGCTGATCGTACCCGACGTACCTCCAACGGTGCCAAAGTTAATGGCTACACCGACAGTTGCACCGATAGCGGCCGGGGCATGAATGTGACTTTGTGTCTGCGCGCTCGAGAGGCCGTTAAAGACAACCGTGAAGTTTATGGTTCCGGCGCCTTCGTTAACGACGATCCGTGCATAACCGGTCGCTGTTGTAGCAACAGCAGGCACCTCCTGGGCTCCAGTAAGGTATGCGGTAAAGGTCTCAGCTCGTGCCGTTCCGGACAAGGCTGTAAGAAAAACTGTCGCGAGTATTAACGTCAAAGAACGATTTCTCATTTACCCTCCAAGTTTTGATTCGCAAGGAAACGGAAAGAACCGTAGTCCCCAACCGCGGTCCGAATACGACCGACCTGCCCGGGACGTAACAAATACACGAGAAACGCCTTTATCGGGCCGCCGGTCACCAAAAAGATGAATAATCTTCACGAAATGGTATTCCCACTACGCGGCCAAGTCAACGATTATCTGCACTCGCGAACCTTGAATAATCAGGCTTTTGGCTAAGCCAGTGAAATCTGTCAAAATGGCTTTAATTTGACTCGAGATGGAACCTCAGAACCTGCAAAAAGAAAGCTCCGAACAGGGCGGCCTTCGCTTGGTCAGCGATTCGAAGGGTCTGATCGAGATTCCGGCTATCGATAAGCAGTTCGTCAACTTCATGTTTTTCCGGATGAATCCGGAGTGGCGGAAGCTGAATCCGGAAACGAAGAGCATCTTTAAGGCTGAGTTTCAAAGCGTCTTCGATAAGTTTCGGGACGACTTCCTACTCTTTTCTTACTCACTTGTCGGGTTCGATTCAAAGGCCGACATCATGTTTTGGCGGATCGGAAACTCGCTTGACCTGATCCAGGAGATGACCGCGAAACTCTACCGCACTAGTCTTGGGAGCTTCTTTGAGATCGCGGACAACTACCTCGCGGTGACGAAGCGGATGATGTTTGTCTCCGAAGGCGGGGACGACCGATATCACGTTCGCGCCGGGGAGAAGAAGTATCACTTCGTCTATCCGTGCGGAAAAAACTCAGACTGGTACGACAAATCGGGTGAAGAACGCGACGCTCTGATCGAAGAGAACTTCATGGTCGGCAAGCGATTTCAGAACATCAAGATCCACCTGACGCACGCGTTCGGGTTTAGCGAACAGGAGTATGTGATCTCATTCGAGACCGACGAACCAAAAGATTTTCTGGCGCTGGCCGAGGAGTTGCGTGAAACTCCGGCGAGCAAATTCACTCTTCGCGGGATGCCGATCTATACATGCAGGCAGCGGCCGTTGAACGAGTGCCTCGATGCGTTAGGTTGAGATGTTGATCGCGAGGAAATTTTTGATACGCGGGATGGTGCAAGGTGTCGGGTTTCGATTCTTCGCTCAAAGGTCTGCCGCACGTCACCAGATAAAAGGATACGTAAAGAATCTCGAGGACGGACGCGTTGAGGCGCTGGCTGAAGGTCCGGCAGTCGCGGTGGAGGAGTTCAAGCACGACCTGACCGCGGGGCCGACCCATTCCTCGGTTGAACATGTAGAAGAGATCGTGCTCGATCCTTCGGGTATGTACCCGGCGTTTCGGATCGAGCGATGAGGACTTTAAAATACTAAATGGATAATCTCAGAAAACTTATTCGCGAGGTGCCCGACTTCCCAAAGCCGGGTATCAACTTTTACGACATCACGACTCTCCTCAAAGACCCGACCGGTCTTGAAGAAACCGTCGACGCGCTGACGGAGCAGTGTCGCGGAATGAATATCGATACCGTGATCGGTGTCGAATCGCGTGGTTTTATTTTTGCGACACCGCTCGCTTACCAACTCGGTGCCGGATTTGTCCCGGTTCGTAAACCAAAGAAACTTCCCGCGGATAAAGTGTCAGTGTCCTACGATCTCGAGTACGGTCAGGACACGCTCGAGATGCATCGAGACGCCGTCGGCGAAGGTCACCGCGTGTTGATCGTCGACGACCTTCTTGCGACCGGCGGTACGGCAAAGGCGGTCGTTGATCTCGTCGAAGGTTTGGGCGGAAAAGTCGAGGGACTGTTGTTCGTCGTCGAGCTAAACTTCCTAAAAGGCCGCGAAAAGTTTAACGGCTACAACGTGCAGTCATTGGTACGTTACAATTCATAGCGATTGCGGATTGCGGATTGCGGATTGCGGATTTCGGATTGCGGATTTTGTCTGGTTAACAGTTCAGGGTTCATCAAGAAATCCGCAATCCGCAATCCGCAAT
>DATEOJ010000126.1:0-7446 GCA_035274235.1 Pyrinomonadaceae bacterium | reverse complement strand
ATGACGCGTGGGTTGAGTTGATATGAAAGACCTGTGTCGTCTTGTGTCCAGTCAGTCCATGTCCAGCGTTTGCGATCCGAGCAGTTTGTTCCGATGCAATCCTCGGTTGCGAGCGTGAGGCCTTCTTTCCAACCCGATTCGGCGACGAACGTGCGCGAGTAAAGACTATCCGGGTGTCCGGTCATCGTCACGTCGATCCGCGTCGCTGTCCCCGACAAGCTGTCCGGAAGTGAATAGCTCGCACCGGTCGTCAAGGTGTTTGTAAATTCGATCTCCTGCGGAGCTCCGCCGCTGAGATTGAAGTTGTCGACCTTTGTGTACGTAGCAGAAAAGCGAGGGCAGTCGGACTGAGTGCCCGAGACTGAGTCGAGATTCGTCCGAATGTAATTCAAGAGATGGTCGTCGGCCGCGTAGTTCTCAACCTTCTCGACCTGGATATATGCGTTGTGCGTGAACTTCGTGTAGCCGCCGTCGGCGTAGGTCACTTTCTGAAGCACCTTTATGACAGTGTTGTTTGGCGGACCGATCACACTCAAGCTACCGAAGCTAGTTGCTACGGTTTTCGTCGTATAAGTAAAGCTTGCCCACGTGTGAGTGGTGTTGGAGCCTCCGCCGTTACTGTCCTTCCACGTCTGAGTAATCGAGGTCGGATAAAGCTGACTGTCGTAATTGACGATGATCACGCGTCCGAGTGTATCGGTCACGGTTCGCAGCGTACCGTCCTCGTCATGATCGATCGTGATGTAGTTTCCGTTCCGGTCCTTGATCTGGCTGCAGCGGTAGGCACCACCAAGCCATTCGAGAGCCAAGCTTCGTCCACACAAGCGAGTTGTAGCCGATGCCGAATCCGACATCGAGACCCGAGCGGCCCGGAAGACCAACCAACTGTGTTCCCCATGAGAAGTTTCGCGAGTAGAGGTTCGTTCCACCCGTCGCATTCTTCGGGTTGAGACGCTCGGCGGCCATGTCGTCTCCATAGACGGTCGCTGCTACTTGTTTGATATAGGCCGATGGAACCGCCACGTCGCCTGCGATACCTAGTCCGAAATACTCGAACGTCGTGTTATTGCTTGCGCTCTTCGAGATGTACCAGACGCCTGTCTTTGGCCGCCAGACCGCGAAGTCTGCTTTGCCATCTTCATCGTAATCCGCCGGCACGGGCTGGTCGCCATAGTTGCCCCAACTCCCGCTGAAATGAGTTCCATCAAACGCAGTCGAACTCTTCATCACCCACCAAGCACCGGTCGACGGTCGATAAACCGCAAGGTCTGTCTTGTTATCGCCATCGAAATCCCCCGGGACCGGAACATCACTCGAAAGGCCCCACGCGATCTGCATCGACCCGGCAGTCGATCGCTGAACGTACCAGTAACCAGTCGACGGCCGGAACACAGCGATGTCCGCGTAACCGTCTCCATCCCAGTTTCCGGTCAACGGAATATCGCCGGAGGAACCAAACGACGTCGATGTGTAACTCGAATCACTGCTCTTCAAGACCCACCAAACATTTGTTGAAGGCCTAAAGACCGCGGCGTCAGTTTTTCCGTCTCCGTCATAATCAGCGCCGACGGGTCTGTCGCCCGATGTTCCCCACGAAATATTCTGTGTTGCGCCATTCGAGCTTTTCTTGATGGTCCACGAGCCAGCGTTGAAGACCGCCGCGTCCGTCTTGCCGTCTCCGTCAAAGTCGCCGGGTGACGCAATTGCCGAGCTCGATCCGATCGTGTGAGTGGTATAGCCGGCGTCTCCGCTGTTCCTAACTTTGAACTCGGTGCTCGAAGCCTGCCATCTTCCTATGTCTGCCTTGCCATCGCCGTCGAAATCAAAGAGGACGGTTCCAGTTGGAGGAGGAGGCGCTTCAATTTCGGATTTGGCATTTGAAATTGCGGATTTCGCCGACGTGATCAAGGCGAGTACTGGCTGAATGTTCGACGCCAGACGTTCGAATAGTGTCGGCAGCTTTGCCGATTCGAATCCGGCCGGAACTGTTGGCTCCGCGAGCAGGTTGCTTAGAGTCTCGATGGCGCTGGGCAACACACTCGCTACCGCTCGTGTTTCCGCCTGCCCTATCGTGAACGGCTCAGCTGCCGACGAGGCTCGCGGCGGCGTTACGCGACTTGCGTTCGCTTGTGGCGGATGAACCAACCCGGCAGGAAAAGCAATGATACCGATCAGCAGTAGAACTAAGAATCTCCGTCGAATGACGACTGGTCGGAAAAGCATAGAAACCAACGATGCGAGCGCGAATACATTCGCGTGCGAGTTGCGGTGCGGGGGAAGATTTCTCGACATTAGGTACTCCTGGTCGTGTAGACCGGTGAAAACTGTCGGGAAGACTCGTGACGAATTGACGGTCGGAATGCTAAACCGTTCTTCCCAGCAGCGTCAACTTAATTCTTCCTACACGTACGTCGTGCATCGCTATTTCGGTTGAGTAGTATCTTCAGTGTCTCGTCTCAGGAACCAACAGCAAGTCAAGAATGGCTTCGTTCGTTCTTGGAGTTTCTAAAGGTTGGCCAGGTCGTTGATGTGCCTAACCAGATCGGATATTTCTACTAGCACCAAGGGATTTTCACTGAGAGGTTAGCGTCCGACTCGGTCTCGTTGATATATTTCTTGCATGTGCGGAATCGCCGGGATCGGCGGAATGAAAGACACTCACGCAGCGGGTTCGGCGATTCGGCGGATGACCGACCGGATCGCGCATCGCGGACCCGACGCCGACGGTTTCCTGATCGAGGACGGCGTCGCGCTCGGTCACCGCAGACTCTCGATCATCGATCTCTCCGAAGCAGCGAACCAACCGCAGTTCGATGTCAACGATCGTTACGCGATCATCCTCAATGGCGAGATCTACAATTACCGCGACGTCAAAGCGAAGTTACCCGACTACCCGTACAAGACCGAGTCAGATACCGAGGCGATCATCGCCGCGTATTCGGCGCTTGGTCCGGCTTGCCTCGAATTACTCAACGGCATGTTCGCGATCGCGATCTGGGACCGGCAGAGGCATGAGCTTTTTGTCGCTCGCGATCGGCTTGGTGTGAAGCCGCTCTACTACTCGATCACATCGGACGGAGTATTTGTGTTCGCATCTGAGATACGAGCGATCCTTGAGAGTGGACTCGTCGAACGAAAGCTCGATGGTGAAGCGTTATCGGAATACTTGATGTATCAGTCGGTTTACGCTCCGCGGACGATCGTTGAAAACGTTTCTCAGCTACCGGCGGGCACGTACGGCATTTATACCGATTCAAAGCTCAGCATTAAACCGTTCTGGGAGATCGAGACGCGCAGCACAGAGTTCGACTACTCAGACAAGGACGCGGTTAAGCGGACCGTCCGAGAACTGCTTCTCGGTTCGGTAGAGCGGAGAATGATCAGCGACGTCAGGCTCGGAGCGTTTCTCTCGGGCGGGATAGATTCGAGCGGCGTTGTGGGACTGATGTCGGAAGTTTCGGATCAGCCCGTCGACACGTTCTCGGTCACGTTTCGCGAAGAAGAGTTCGACGAGTCGCACTACTCGAATCTGATCGCGAAGAAATTCAATACGCGTCATACGGCAGTTGAATTGTCACCCAAAGACTTTCTCGACGAGATGCCAAACGCGCTAGCAGCGGTCGACTCTCCGACCGGTGACGGATTCAACACCTACGTCGTTTCAAAAGCGACAAAGCGAGCCGGTATCACCGTCGCACTTTCAGGGTTGGGCGGCGATGAGCTTTTCGCGGGTTATCCATACTTCTTTAATTGGCTCGATATGCAGAAAGGTCTGCTTCCGAAACTTCCTCGGTTGTTACGCCGTCCTTTGTCAGCCGCTTTTGCGACGTCGAGTCGTTCGAAGTATCAGCGTATCGCCGACATTCTCGGTGCGGAGACGCTCGATCTCGCCGGTGTGTACCCGATGTTCCGACAGGTTATGTCACGCCAGACAGCACGCGACTATTTTCAAAACGGGAACGGACGTACGTCGCTCGAGAAACAGCTCGAAGAGAAGCGGGACGCGGTTGCTCAGTTCCCTTTGCTGAGCCAGATATCGATCGCCGAGATGATCGGTTATACGCAGAACGTTCTGTTGAAAGATACGGACCAGTTTGCGATGGCCTCGGCGCTCGAAGTACGCGAACCGTATTTCGATTACTTGTTGGTCGAATATGTTCTCGGCATTCCGGATTCGATAAAGCTTCCGAAGTACCCGAAGAGCCTGCTCGTCGAATCGATCGCTCCGCTTCTGCCGGATGAAATAGTTCATCGCCCGAAGAAAGGATTCGTTCTGCCGTTCGAGCAGTGGATGAAGAACGAGATGAAGGAGCTGTGCGAATCGCGTCTGCGTTACCTGGACGAGCGCGGGATTTTCGCCGCCGGTCAGTTAAATAGGAAGTGGAAAGCGTTCCAGACCGGAGCCGATGGTGTGCGTTGGTCGGAGCTTTGGCATCTTGTCGTCCTCGCTGACTGGCTCGAGACGAACGGATTCTGATCGTATGAAGGTTTTCTTCCCAGTCGAAGTTTTTTATCCGTCGCAGGCAGGCGGTCCGGCGAACTCTGTCTATTGGCTCACGAAGGAGTTGGTGAACGAGGGGTTCGAGCCCGTGATTGTCGCTTCGGACAAAGGCCTCGCAAACGGTCATCCAACCAATCAATGGATCGAGAACGAGGCGGGACGCGTCATCCACGTTAAGACTCGCTGGCTCAACTTCCCGATCGGTCAAACTCTCCGTTCGCTAGCAAACTTTCGCCGTGCAGACATCGTCCATCTGTCCTCGGTTTTTTACCCGGCTGCGTTCGCGACCGCGTTCGCGGCAAAAGCGTTAAAAAAAAAGATCGTATGGTCGGCACGCGGTGAACTGGACACAGCCGCACTTACTTACTCGCGAGCGCGGAAGTCGCCGATACTTTGGCTCATCCGAAACCTGATCGGCGATTATCCCGTCTTCCATTCGACTTGTGACGAAGAGACGGAATACATTCGCGGTCTCCTCGGCGACAACGCGAAGGTCGTTCAAATCCCAAACTTCATCGAGATCCCGCCGGTCGCAGAACGTGTGCCCGGGAATTACTTTCTTTTCCTCGGACGACTTCATTGGAAGAAAGGTCTAGAGAACCTATTCGCAGCGCTCGCTCAGAACGATGCGTTTCGCAACTCACCTTACACGCTAAAGCTCGCCGGCAAAGGACAGCCGCCATACGAGCGAAAGCTCCGCGAGCTCGTCGATGAATTAGGTCTGGCTGAAAAGGTTGAGTTCGTCGGGCAAGTTGAGGGCGAGGAGAAGCATCGACTTATCGCAAGCGCGTTCTGGACGCTTATGCCGTCTCATACCGAGAACTTCGGTCTGGTTGTTCTCGAGTCTCTCGCTCAAAACACACCCGTGCTTGCATCGACCGGATCGCCATGGCACGTACTCGAGACGGAGCGACTTGGCATCTGGACCGGCAATTCACCTGAGGAGTTATCAGAAGCTATTACGCGGATGATCCGGATGAGCAATGAGGAGTACGCCGACTACAGATCGCGCGGGCGTCAGTTCGTAGAAGAGAATTACGACATGCGGAAGAACATCGCGCGGTGGGTCGATGTTTATCGAACTCTTTAGCCGTTTGAGAAAAGATCGAGACTTATTGCTCGAGTGCCGACTTGCTCGACGACCAGCCCGGCGGCGACATTCGCAAATGTCGCGCTGTCGACCATATCAGCTCCGCTCCCAAGCGCAACCGCGAGACTCGCGATGACCGTATCACCAGCACCAGTTACATCAAATACTTTTCGTGCAGACGCTTTTAGGTGAACTATATGTTTCCCTTTCTGAAGCAGCGTCATGCCCCGGCTTCCCTGCGTCACAAGCAACGCTTCGAGATTCAACTCTTCAAGCAGCATCTTCACCGCGCGTTCGATAAGGTCCGGACGATGCGAATCGACGTGACACGCTTCGGCAGTCTCGCGTTCGTTCGGCGTAATGACGGTCGCACCTTTGTACCTAGAAAAATCCTTGCCCTTCGGATCAACCAGCACGATCTTCTTGCTGCGTCGTGCACGTGAGATCAGCCGGGACAACACCTCGTCGGTGAGAAAGCCCTTTGCGTAATCCGAGATCACGACGACATCGTTTCCGTCGATCGCTTTGGAGAGCTTCGGCCAGATGGCTGCAATGTCTTTCTTTGTGATCGGGCTCGTCGACTCATGATCGATCCGGACAACATGCTGATTGTTCGCAACAATACGCGTCTTTACGCTGGTCTGCCTGCCCCGGATCTTTGCGAGTGAGAAACGCTTGATACCGGCATCGCGCAGAATATCGGGGAGATCAGCCGCATCGGCGTCATCACCGGTAATTCCAAACAGAAATGGTTTTGCACCGAGACCCGCGACGTTGGCGGCGACGTTAGCCGCACCGCCAGCTGCATGACTCATCTCAGCAAGCGCGACGACGGGAACCGGGGCTTCCGGTGAGATCCGTGTGATCTCGCCCCAGCAGTAACGGTCGATCATCACGTCCCCGACGACGAGGACCTTTACTTTTGAAAATCGCTTGATGAGTTCGGGTAGGTTCAAAATGTTAGTTGCTTGATCGCATCAGATATTCGTCGAGCAGCTCGCACCAGATATGCGCGATCGTGATATGAGCTTCCTGGATACGAGCCGTGCGGGTCGACGGCACCTTTATGCACATATCCGATAGCGACGCGAGCTTTGTTCCCTTCTGACCGGTCATCGCGAGGACTTTGCAACCCGCGGATCGCGCGGCCATCGTCGCGGCGATCACGTTCGGCGAATCGCCGCTCGTACTGATCGCGATCAACAAGTCGCCCTCGACACCGAGAGCCTCGACCTGCCGGGCAAACACCCGCTCGAAACCGTAGTCGTTCGATAACGCAGTTAATGCAGAGGTGTCGGTGGTGAGTGCGATCGCCGGGAGTCCTCGCCGCTCGGCCTCATACCTTCCAACAAACTCCGCCGCGATATGTTGAGCGTCCGCCGCACTGCCGCCGTTGCCGCAGACGAGCACCTTCTTTCCGTTTGCGACGGTTTCAATAATGAGCTCGGCACATGCCGCAATCTCAGAACGAAAGTTGTCGTGAATATTCTGAAAGACTCCGGCGTGCTGGGTCAGTGATCGTTCGATGCGGTCTTCACCGTTGGAAGATTCACTTCGTTTGGTTGGTACGATCTTCTCGAGATAGCCCGTCGACGAATAACCGTCCACAAGCGGCAACGAATGTACCTCGCCACCGTTCGCGACAACGAAGTCCGCCCCGACGATCTGGTCGGTGGTCCAGTCGCCGCCTTTTACAAGTACATCGGGTTTGATCTCGCGGATAAGATTCTCGGGTGTTAAATCGTCAAAGATGACAACGTCGTCCACCGACTCCAGCGCTTTCAAGACCGCCGCCCGGTCTTCCTGTTTCATGAAGGGGCGGCTCGGTCCCTTAATTCGCCGAACGCTTTCATCG
>DATEOJ010000125.1:0-2193 GCA_035274235.1 Pyrinomonadaceae bacterium | reverse complement strand
CGCCTTTATCCTTGTTCTTCCAAAACGGCCCGCCGGGATGGACGAGAAAGACCTCGAGAAACCCATTCTTTGTTCGATAAAGAAGTAACCCCGCGCTCTGTTTGGCCATGAGTCCAATTTAGCATGCGGTCCGAGGGGGCGGAGATGCTGCTATGTCGGCGCAGTTAGCCGCAGATCACGCGGATGACGCAGCTTTTTCCGGAACGCATCGCGGCATTTTGTCTGCCGGATCAAAAAGAACGAACCAAGAATCCCTCAAATAGAATCTGCGTCATCCGCGTGATCTGCGGTTAACTTCTGTGACAACCGCGGCCTCGGACCGCTCCCAATCTTGCACGATATGGTGTATTTTCCCGTCCCGTTAAAACCGGGTCATTGTGCTAACTCACTCATAACACACGCTCTTTTCGCAGTGGCACACCCAATGCACTTATGACCGCGGCAGCCAAGGCGGCTGGTAGAAAACGGAAAAGGGAAGGAGTTAGAAAATGAGATCATTCAAAGTCAAAAGTTTTGTAGGAATCGCGGTATTCGGCCTTGCATTAATGCTCGGAACGAATGACGCAAACGCTCAGGGCTGGGGCCAGATGGGCAAGAACCAGAAGCAGGCGATCAAGCAGCAGCAGAAGCTCGAGAAAGAGCGCATGAAGCTTGAGCGACAGCAGTTGAGAATGGAACAGGCCCGGTATCGCGTCTATCGCAACGGCGGTTGGTACAACACCGACCAGCGTGGTGCAGATCTTCTGCGACGTGCCATCAATGACGGCTATCGTCAGGGTTTCTCAGCGGGACGTAATGACCGGAATCGTCGCGGCGGCCTGAACTGGGGCGGCAACAACGTCTATCGCTCGGGAACGTATGGCTATCAGAGCTATGTCGACCGCAACACGTACCAGTACTACTTCCGTCAGGGCTTCGAACGCGGATACCGAGACGGTTACAACAGCAATAACCGGCTGCAGTACGGTACTTACAACAACGGTACGGCCAGCATCCTCGGCTCGATCCTCGGATCGATCCTGAATCTCCAGCGATACTAAGGTTGCTGAAACTCCCACAACAACGAACAAGGGGGAGAGGCTCTTTCCGAAATGGAAAGGGCCCTTTTTTTATTTGCGATGACACGACGGATGGCGATATTTCGCGTAGGCATGTGAGGAATATTTATGCCAACAACGACAACCGCAACCCAACTAAGCCTGCGACCCGGACGTCCCGATGAAGCTGAGACACTCGGCAAGATCTGCTTCGAGGCGTTCGCCGCGATCGCCGATGCACACAACTTCCCGCGCGACTTTCCGTCAGCGGAGGTGGGGACCGGTATGATGACGATGCTGCTCACGCGACCCGACATCTACTCCGTTGTTGCCGAAGAGGGTGGACGAGTTGTAGGGAGCAACTTTCTTTGGGAAAGCGATGCAGTCGCCGGAGTAGGACCGATCACTGTCGCTCCCAATGTTCAGAATTCGAAGATCGGCCGTGCGTTGATGGAAGACGTCATTCGCCACGGCGAGGAGAAGGGAACTTACTCGATACGCCTCGTTCAGTCGGCTTATCACAATCGTTCGCTTTCGCTTTACACAAAACTTGGTTTCGATGCGGTCGAGCCCCTCTCGGGAATAGGCGGGGCTCCGCTCAAGATCACGATCGAAGGTCATCCTGTGCGAACAGCAACCAAGGATGACATCGATGGAATCGACGCTCTGACGTTACGCGTCCACGGTCACACTCGGCATAACGAGGTCGCGGGTGCTATCGAAATGGGTAGTGCGAGGGTAGTCGAGCGGGGAGGTCGTGTTTCCGGCTACACGACCGGCATAGGGTTCATGGGACACACGGTCGGCGAATCGAACGATGACGTTAAGGCGTTGATCGGTGCCGCTACCGAGTTCGGTGGACCTGGTTTCTTGTTGCCGACGCGCAATGGCGAGTTGCTCAGATGGTGCCTAGCACAGGGCTTGAGAATAGTGCAGCCGCTGACGTTGATGGGCCGCGGCGTCTATCAGGAACCGCGCGGCGCGTTCATACCGTCGATCCTTTATTAGTCGAGCGGGCTTGATCGCCCCGACTTCATACGTGATACCGCTCGTTTGAACGTTTCGCTATCGGCGAACGAAGCAAACGAGTCGTCCGTCATCGGGTCGGGAAGTTTTTCGCCCGCGGACAATTTACTACGTCGCTCGAACGCACGTT
>DATEOJ010000124.1:0-10241 GCA_035274235.1 Pyrinomonadaceae bacterium | reverse complement strand
CTTCAAAAACATCAACGACAGTCTCGGTCACACCATCGGTGACAAGGTGTTGATGATCGCGGCGAAACGTTTCATTCGAATGCTTAACTCCGAAGACACCGTTGCACGGATCGGAGGAGACGAGTTCGCCATCATACTTCGCAACCTCGCGAGCGCCAGCAAGGCGCAAAAGGTCGCACGCCGCATCCACCAGAGCATCACACAACCCTTCTCGCTCAGCGGCAACAGGATCAACATCGACGTCAACATCGGCATCGCCCCTTGCGACGCCGAGTACGACACACCCGAGGAGATCCTCCGCGACGCCGACATCGCAATGCATTACGCGAAGGAAAGGGCTAACGGCCCGGCAGTATTTACAAAGGAATTGCGTTCGCGGTTTCTGGAACGCGTTCGGTTTGAGATGGACCTTCGGTCGGCGATCGATCGCAATGAGCTCTCCCTTCATTACCAGCCGATCGTATCGCTCGGCGAGGGGCGCCTTATCGGTTTCGAAGCGCTGCTGCGCTGGCATCACAGCGAGTTTGGGATGATCCCACCAAACAAGTTTATCCCCATCGCCGAGCAGTCGGGTTTGATCCAGCCGATCACCGTCTGGATCCTGAGAGAGACTTGTTTGCAGTTGGCGAAGTGGCAAAAGATCTCGCCCGAGTATCGTGATCTCATGGTCAGCGTGAACATCTCGGGTAAGCATCTCTCAAACGACGATCTCGTGGATGACGTGGAGAACGCGCTCGAAACCTCAAAGCTCCGGGCGAGCACGCTCAAGCTCGAGATCACCGAGAGCACGGCGATGGAAAACGCCGAGCACACGATCAACATTCTCAACCGCCTGAAACACATCGGCGTTCAGTTGAGCATCGACGACTTCGGCACCGGCTACTCATCGCTTAGTTATCTGCACCGGCTTCCGTTCGATACGTTGAAGATCGATCGCTCGTTTGTCTATAGCGTCGGCGAACGCGGCGAGAACTCGGAGATCCTCCAGACGATCATCTCGCTCGCGAAGAACCTCAAGATGCGTGTCATCGCGGAGGGCGTCGAGACGGCTAGTCAGCTTGCGGTGTTGAGCAATCTCGGCTGCGATTACGCACAGGGCTTCCTGATCGCGAAACCAAAACCGCGGGAAGAGACGGAGAATCTTCTTTACAAACGTCACAACTGGCTTCCCGAGGAAGTGTCGGGACAATTCGAACGAGTCTCGGTCCCTGGTGCGGATGAAAGCCTGCCAGTTTTTTGATCCTTAGAAAAGCGACAAACTGAAGTTTGTCATTCGTTCAGGCATGCCTCTTGCGAATCGTGATCGCGGAGGCATTTTATGATTCGAAAGCTAAAGTCCGGTGAGTATCGTCTGTACTCGCGCAAGAAGAATCCGAAGACAGGTAAACGCCGCAACTTAGGTACCTTCAAGACAAGAGAAGCGGCCGAGAAGCACGAGCGCGAGGTGCAGTATTTCAAAAGACACTAGCGTCCTGAATCAGAGCGATAGCGTTTGATTCAAACACAACGGGATCCGGATCGAGCATCGATTCGGGTCCTTCATTCATTTGATAAGAGTACGGCCTGCGAGGTTCTAAATCGTAAAGTTGTGTAAACAAGTCCGGAGTGCCGCTTATTGGGTGCAGCGAAATAATGGATGCTGTACAATTATCGGGAAAAATTCCTAACAACGAGGTAATTGTGCGTATGTCCCGTAGGCTCCTTGTCCTTGTCTCTCTTCTCGCTCTACTCTTCACAAACGCCGCTGCTCAGACAGCGTTTGACTACCCGAAACCAAAGAAAGTCACACAGGTTGACGACTATCACGGCACCAAGGTCAACGATCCATTTCGATGGATGGAAGACTCAAAATCCGCGGACCTCACGTCTTGGATCGATGCCGAGAATAAGATCACTGATGCATACTTCGCCACCATTCCGCAGCGAGATGCGATCAAAGCACGTCTCACCGAACTTTGGAACTACGAGCGCTATTCGTCGCCGTCGAAGGTTGGCAACAAATACATCTACACAAAGAACGACGGTCTTCAGAACCAGAGCGTTATTTATATCACCGACTCGATCAACGATCCGGGTAAGGTTTTCTTTGATCCAAACAAACTCACCGCCGACGGCACTGCAGCCCTGAACGGTTCATCGTTTACCGATGACGGAAAACTTTGGGCGTATGGCGTCGCGGTCGCGGGATCCGATCGGACCGAGTGGAAGGTGATGAACGTCGAAACCGGCGAACTCCTTTCCGACACCCTTAAGCCGAATCGTCAGGGCGGCGTTTCATGGCTCAACGACAACTCCGGCTTTTACTACAACCGTTTTCCGGATGCAGTAGCCGGAGCTGAGCTGAAAGGTGCGAATAAGTTTCCCAAGCTTTACTTCCATAAGCTTGGAACTCCGCAATCGGAAGACGCTCTCGTTTACGAGCGGCCGGATGATGGCGAGATGTTTGTCGGCGGCAACGTCACAGAAGACGGCAAATGGTTGATCATTCGCGTTGCAAAGGGCACCGAGCGGATGAACATGGTCTACTTCAAGAATCTCTCGATGGAAAAGGCGCCGATTCTTCCGCTCATCGAGGATCGCAAGAACGCCTGGAATTTCGTCGGGAACGACGGGCCAGTCTTCTACTTCACCACCGACAAGGACGCAGAGCGCGGCAAACTTGTTAGCGTGAACGTACTCGCGAAAGACCGTATCTGGAAAGACATAGTTCCCCAGGCAGATGAAACGCTCAACGGCGTGCAGATGATCAACGACCAGTTCGTGTTGAACTATCTGAAGGACGCGTCAACCCAGATAGAGATCTTCGACAAGGATGGCAAGAAGGTTCGTGATGTCGAACTCCCGGGGATCGGTTCGGCCGGCGGCTTTGGCGGCAGGCAGAAAGATACCGAGACGTTCTACTCCTTCACGAGCTACAACTCACCACCGGCGATTTACCGCTACGACATGAAGTCCGGAAAGAGCACCCTGTTCCGGAAGGCGGGTGTGAAGTTCGACGGATCGCAGTATGAAGTGAAGCAAGTTTTCTTCACGAGCAAGGACGGCACAAAGGTGCCTATGTTCATCACCCACAAGAAGGGCATCAAGCTCGATGGAACTAATCCGACGATCCTCTACGGTTACGGCGGTTTCAACATTTCGCAGACGCCTGGTTTCTCGGTTGCTCGTGTGCCCTGGCTTGAAATGGGCGGCGTGTACGCGGTCGCGAACATCCGTGGCGGCGCCGAGTATGGTAAGAGCTGGTGGGCGAATGGTGCGAGATTGAAGAAGCAGAATGTCTTTGACGATTTCATCGGTGCCGGCGAATGGCTTATCGCTAACAACTACACATCGAATACAAAGCTCGCGATACAGGGCGGATCAAATGGCGGTCTGTTGGTCGGTGCGGTGTTGAATCAGCGTCCTGACCTGTTCGGTGCTGCGTTGCCGGCTGTCGGCGTTATGGACATGGTCCGATTCACGGAGTTCACGGTCGGTGCGGCGTGGAAGTCTGATTACGGCGATCCGAAGGACGCAACGGACTTCAAGGCTCTCTACGCTTACTCACCTCTTCACAACATCAAAGCGGGAACTAAATACCCGGCTACGTTGGTGACGACATCCGATCACGACGATCGTGTCTTCCCGGCGCACAGCTTCAAGTACACGGCGACGTTGCAAGAAGCCCAAGCTGGCGGAGCACCGATCCTTATCCGAATCGAAACCAGAGCCGGTCACGGCGCCGGCAAACCGACGTCCAAACAGATCCAGGAACAGGCTGACATCTACGCCTTCCTGGTGAAGAATCTCGGTGTAAAGTAAGTCGAGATCGATCGAACTGAAAAGGCCTCGTTCCCTGTGGGACGAGGCCTTTTTCCATTCCTGCGTTTAGGCCAATAAAGTTTTACCCAGCCGGCCTTCGCGACACATTGATTAGCGTGCACTTGATCGCGCCGGGGCGAGGCGGCGGAGGTTTTCTACGGCGGTGGGGAGGACTTCTAACAGGCGGTCGATATCGGTTGGTTGGTTGAACCGGCCGAGGCTGAAGCGAATTGCACCGCGCGACATTTCTTCGTCGCGGCCGAGGGCGCGGATGACGGGCGACGGTTCGAGGGAACCGGACGAACATGCGGAACCAGTCGAGACGGCTACTCCGTGCATGTCGAGATTGATCAGCAGACCTTCGCCCTCGATGCCTCGGAATGAAAGGTTAGAAATGTTTGACAGGCGGAGTTGTTCATCACCGTTTCGCAATACGCCATCGATCCTTTCAAACACGCCGCTCTCGAGACGATCACGCATGACGCCCAGGCGTTGAGCGTCGTCATCAACTCCATCCATCGCCAGTTCACATGCCGCGCCAAACGCTACGATGTTCGGGACCGACTCAGTGCCGCCGCGAATCGATCGCTCTTGTCGGCCACCGATGTTCTGCGAGTGAAGTCGGACACCGCGTCGGACATACAACGCCCCCACGCCCTTCGGTGCATAGATCTTGTGTGCGGACATCGAGAGAAGATCGCAGCCGATTGCCTCGACATCGACAGAAATTTTTCCCGCGGCCTGGACAGCGTCGGTATGAAACCAGATCTTTCGACCGTCGGCGCGAAGTTCGCGAACATATCGTCCGACCTCCTCGACGGGTTGAAGAGTTCCGATCTCGTTGTTGGCGGTCATCATGGAGACGATCGCGGTGTTATCGCGGATCGCCTCTCGGATGTCGTCGGCGCGGACGACTCCGTTCTCAGCGACCGGAACATATGTGACTTGGTAACCATACTTCTCGAGGTCCTCGCAGGTGGTCTTTACCGCCGGATGCTCGATGACGGTGGTCACGACGTGCAGCGGCGATTCTTTTTGATTCTCAAGCACACCGCGTATCGCGAGATTGTTTGCTTCGGTTCCGCCGGACGTGAAGACGATCTCGTTTGGCCGTGCGTTGATCAATGCAGCGACCTGATGCCGAGCCCGATCAACTGCCGCACGAGCCTGCTGACCAAAATAGTGAATGCTCGACGCATTGCCAAAGTTATCTTTTAGAAATGGCAGCATCGCCTCGACGACACGAGGGTCGATCGGTGTGGTCGCACTATTGTCGAGATAGATCCGCTCCATTGGGACGATTCTAACGCACGCAGCCAGCTGTGTCGCTGATTACACGTTGAGTGCGCTTTTCTTCAGTGGATAGTTGTAAGTGGATAGTGACAAGTGGAGGCCAAGGCGAAACGGCTCGATCCCCCAACTTAAAGGCCGCCTCGAAATCGAGGCGGCCCGTAATTAGAAGAGGGTCAAACCGGCGACCTCACTTTCCAAATCGATACGTGGTGAATTGCGCGTCCATACGAGCGTCCTGTCCGGCAGTAAACTCGAACATACATGCATCATCCGAGTAGTCCATGAAGTTCTCGATCGGATCGAGTCCGAAAAGGTTCTTGCATGAGTCTCGTCCGCCGGGGCAGCCGTATGCCGGGCTTTTTTCGGCGGGCGTGTCGGCAACCTGGTCGCCACCAGTCGAGCTTCGTGCACATCCACCCTGGAAGGTGTGATAAAGACCCATCCAGTGACCGACTTCGTGGGTAGCCGTATCGCCGAGGTTATAAGGTGCGGCCGAACCACCAGGAACGGACGAGTGCAGTAGGACAACGCCGTCCAGCGTTGGCCGGCTCTGGTAGTCCGAGGGGAACGTTGCCCATCCGAGCAGGCCGCCACTTGGATTACACGAATAAATATTCAGGTCGTCCGCCGAGCCCTGACGGAGAGCGGCTTTCATCTGACTCTCGACGGTGCTGCTTGCGCAACTGTTAAACCAGGTCGTATTCGTCGTGCGATCAACCGCGACGAGGTTGAACGACCAACCGGCCATCGCGTAGGCGTTACTTAGTACGTTCATCTGGTTGTTGATCATCGTTGTCGTGAGGTCTCCGTTGGAGACGCCGGTTCCGCGTCGGATGACGTGAAAGTAAACATTGATGACTCCACCTGTCACATTCGAAAAACCCGAGCGACTAAGCTCGGCTTCTTTCTCCGAGAAGTCTTTTTCCATTCTCGCCAACTCCTGGTCGGAAGGATGGACGGGGCAGTGACGCTGGAGGTCAGTCTCCCTCTGCTTATCCTGCTGCTGTTGAGCCACAAGTTGGTCGTCAACAGCCATCTTATCAACGCTTTGCGCATCGCTCCTAAAACCGATAACGCAAGCCACAACTAGAATTACGAGGCTCAAGATCGAAAATCTACTCACAGGCGTTCCTCCAAAATTGAATAAATTACTGGTCGTTTGAACGACGGTCTGATGCAAGTATTTTGCTGGTTGGTCGGGGCATTCTACGCCAGGTCGATCAGGTAGGCAAGCGAATTGTTGACGATCTGTCGACTAGCTGACACTTCCATTAAATCCATTCGGAAGGCCGCGAAGGACCGATTTCGCGAGACCGTTAAGTTGGTTTAATGCGCTCAAATGAGATAAATTAAAACCCGTAAACTATTGCTCGCATCGAAGTGCGGGCGAGGAATTGACGATGGATTTTACGACAAAAGAGATCTTCAAACGCTACGCGAGCATACTGGTTGGAAAGCCGATCTCGCCGGTGTTTTTAAACATTTTGGTGACGAGCGTCTGCGACATGCGTTGCACGCACTGCTTCTTTACAGAAGAACTGGATGACCGTCCGCGAAAGAAGCTGCAGATGAAGGCCGATGAGATCGGCCGGATCTCGGAGACGCTTGGCGGTAATCTCGGCGTGCTCGTGCTCGCCGGCGGTGAGCCGTTCACGCGTAAGGACCTTCCTGAGATCGTCCGTGCGTTTTATGAGAACAACAAGCTCGACTCGGTCTACTTGATGTCGAATGGTCAGATCCATCAGCGGATTTTCCCCGACGTTACACGCATTCTCGACGAGTGTCCGAATCTGAATGTGACGGTCGCACTTGGTATCGACGGGATGAAAGAAGCTCACGAGAAGATCCGTCGGAAAGAAGGAAGTTGGGATAAGGCGATCCATACCGCTCGGACACTTCAGCAGATGAAGAACGAGCAGTATCCGCAGCTCGACATCCAGACATGTACCTGCGTCATGCACTCGAACGAAGAGACGATCTTCGATTGGTACGACTTCCTTAAGTACGACCTCAAGCCGGACAAGGTGAACATCAACTACATCCGTCCGCCGTCGGCAGATCCTAACGAATTGAATTTCGATCACAACCGTTACGCGACGCTGTCGCAGATGATCCTCGACGATACGAAGAGTGCGGCACTTAAGAACAACTATGGTGGTAAATCCGGGTTCTTCAAGGCGGCGGTCGACATCTACATGCACGACCTGATCACGAAGACTAAAGAAGAAAACAAGGCCCAGCTTAAGTGCTACGCCGGAAGCGCGGGTGCCGTGATCTATGACAACGGTGTGTTGTCTTCGTGCGAGAACAAAGCGGATGTGCTCAATCTTCGCGACTACGATTGGAACTTCCAGAATGCCTGGAACACCGATCTGATGAAAGAGCGTCGGAAGGAAGCCGGCAACGGCTGCTACTGCACGCATGAGTCGAATTGTTACTATCCGTCGCTGCCATTCAACGCGGGTCATCTTGTAAAGATCAAGAAGCTCGAGAAGCAGATGAAGAAAGCAGCGAAGGACATGAGTTTCGCAGCGGCTAAGGAAGTGGCGTTGAAGGCGTAGCCATGCTGGTTTACAAGGCAAGTTATAAAAAACTCGATGACGGGATTCACGGCGAGGTCGTTGATTTTCCGGGAGTGATCACTTGCGGAAGTAATAGCACCGAGACGCGTAGATTGCTCGCCGGGGCTCTCGTGGACATGGCCGAGACCAATATTATGTTGGGTGAGGCGTTGCCGACGCCCAATCCTTTGCTAAAGGACGTTGACGCAGACTTCGACGAACCGATTCATCTGATACTACGGGCAGCGACCGAGGTTACGATTAGGCCGCGAGGGCGGCGGTGAAACGACGAGACTTTATTCGTCATCTAGAATCGAATGGTTGCCGACTCCTTCGTGAGGGAGCGAGCCACACGATTTTGAGAATACTAAGACGAAGAAACGGACTACGGTTCCGCGGCATACTGAAATTGCGGAACACACTGTGAGACAGATTTGTAAGCAACTTGGCATTCAGACACCGTAGATGCAGTCAAACACGCCGAAGATCCTCATCATCTCATCCGACACCGGCGGCGGACACCGGTCGGCGGCTGTAGCGCTCACTGAGGGGCTTCAGCGTTTTTGGACGGGCAAGTCGGTCGCGGTCAAGGTTATCCGTGCGATCGAAGATTCGCACCACATCACTGACAAGCTTGTCAGG
Organism: Pyrinomonadaceae bacterium; assembly: GCA_035274235.1. Lineage (GTDB taxonomy): Bacteria > Acidobacteriota > Blastocatellia > Pyrinomonadales > Pyrinomonadaceae > OLB17. The sequence continues at coordinate 1,944 of DATEOJ010000124.1, read as the reverse complement.
CTTTACAACTGGCTTCTGCGCAATAAGCAGGGCTGGATGAAATATTACTATTGGGCGATCAACTGGGTCCGACCTGAGACGCGCAAATTCTTTCTTAATAGGAGTATCGGCTTCTGCCGTGACGCGTTTGAGAAATGGTGTCCGCACATTGTCGTTAGCGTCCATCCGCTGACGCAACACATTTTCGCTAGAGTTCTTCGTGAGTTAAATCTCACCTCGCAAATTCCTCTGGTCACCGTTGTGACCGATCCGTGCTACGGATTTTGGAAAGGCTGGGCGTGTGAAGACGTTTCGCTGTACCTGGTCGCGAGTGATGACGCACGGCGGCAGTTGATCGACTACGGTGTGCCCGAAGAGAAGATCAAGATCTCGGGGCTACCGCTACACCCGAAATTTCATGAGGTGACCGAGACCGTTGCGCAAGACGCACGACGAGCCTATGGTCTCGACCCCGAAAAGTTTACCGTTTTCGTCAACGCAGGTTGGATCGGCGGTGGAAACATTCCGTCGATCTTTCGCGAGCTTGTCCGCGGTGAGCTCGATGTTCAGGCGATCTTCCTTGCCGGTAAAAATGAAGAGTTAAGACTTGAAGCCGAGGAGATCGCGAAAACCGCTCGTTTCCCGGTAAAGGTCATCGGTTACTCAGACGAGATCGAGAAGCTGATGCACTCAGCAAACGTGATGATATCGAAGCTCGGCGGTCTGACGACGTTCGAAGCGTTGGCTTGTCGCCTCCCGATCATCGCCGACGCGACCACCCCGCCGATGCCCCAGGAAGAAGGTACCGTCAAGTTGATCGCAAAGCGTGGTGCGGGCATCCTTCTCGAGAAAGCTTCGGACATCGTCCCGACGATCAAATCGCTCAGCGAGGACAGCCGCCGCTATCACGCGATGAAGGCTGCGACGGCGTCGTTAGCGATGGCTAACTCCACCGAGCACATCGTCCGGGAGATCACATCGCTGCTGCCTGGCTACGAGATCCACCGCTCCGCAGCCTGATAATCTGCTGGTCGAACTTGTCAGCCCACGGCTATTTCATTACCCTTGCTATTTAATACTTTAAGTCAATTCGGAGCTTGCCAAATCATTGAGTCTATTACTTGAAGGAAAACGTGCGTTCGTCTCAGGCGGTACGCGTGGGATCGGGGCCGCCATCTGCGAGGAATTCGCTCGCGAGGGGGCCGATGTGGCGTTCAACTATCATTCGAGCGACGATCTCGCCGAAGAAGTAAAGAAAAAGATCGAGGCACACGGCCGTCGGGCGCTTGGCTACAAGGTCTCGGTTACCGACCGTTTCGGCATGAAGCACATAGCCCGTGAGATCCGCGATGCCTGGGGTTCGATCAACGTCCTTGTGAACAACGCCGCTGTAAACAAAGGCGACAACTTCGCTACGACCACCGATAAGAGCTGGGACTGGGTTGTCGATACAAACGTCAACAGCCTGTTCGCAGTGACGAAGCCGTTTTACAAACAGATGATCCGCGAACGCGTCGGATCGATCCTCAATATTACCTCTGTCGGAGCGATTCGAAGCTTGCCCACCTCGGTCCATTACGCGACCTCGAAAGCCGCGATGATCGGTTTTACCAAATGCCTTTCTCGCGAGGCTGCCAATTTCGGGATATCCGTTAACGCAATCGCGGCCGGAATCTTCGACACCGATCTCGGCAACACGCTACCGGAACGACTTCTGAAGATGCACGATTTCTGGGTATCCAAAGGAAGGTCCGGTCAACCTTCTGAGCTCGCCGAATATGCCGCGTTCATGTGCAGCGACCGGAACAGCTTCATGAATGGTGAGATCGTGATCGTGGACGGGGGAGCGGTGACCTAGAGAGCCAGAAGGAATTTGGAAACAGGCGTAGGACAGGCTTTCTAGCCTGTCCTTTGTTGTTAATTCAGATCTCGGTGGCGCAAAAGAGGACAGGCTGGAAAGCCTGT
>DATEOJ010000123.1:0-4714 GCA_035274235.1 Pyrinomonadaceae bacterium | reverse complement strand
TGCCTTTCCGCGAAGTTCCCCAATCTCTCGCGGCTACGCCGCTGTCTGGAGGCATAGCCTCCGGTAATAACATAGCATCACGGAAAGGCGGAGCCTTTCCGCTCATCATGCGGGCGAAGCCCAAAGACATTAACTCACAGGTCGCTCGCTAAACGGAATTGAAGAACTACAAGATCCAATTAACCTCGCAACCACGATTGCGAAGCTCAGTCTCCAGTCGACTTGAGCCCTGAATACGCACAGGTTCAGATCTCAATCGAACATTCACGTCATCGAGTTTCAGATCGAGGTAGACCTCACACTTGCCACTCTCCGCATGCAGCACACCGAGAAGATCGTGGAGATAATTGTCATCGATACGGTTGGCCGGAAGAGCGATGTTAACGGACCGTGCATTACGAGGCTTTGCTTCGACCAGCGAACGAGCCTCCTGCATGATGATCGTAATGTCTTGCCCTTCAGCTGACTCAACTCGCGCGTCAATGATAAGAAGTTCGTCGTTTTTCAGGACCGACATATGCTTGCCGTAAGCTTCCGACCAAGCGAGTGCCTTTACTCCCGTCGATTGATCTTCCAGCCGAAACATACAAAACCGATTTCCTTTTTTACTTTGACGAACTTGGAAAGCGGAAACGATTCCGGCCATCGTAACCATGTCGCCCGGCTTTAGCTCTTCCTGATCCGCGATCGGTATGATTCGAAGGCCGTCGAGAATCTCCATGTAATTGTCGAGCGGATGTACCGAAAGATAGAACCCGATCGCCGCCTTCTCCTGAGAAGAGATCTCCGACTGCGTCCATGCCCGAACGTTCGGAAGCTCCTGATCAATTGCATCCGTCCCGGTCTCCTCGCCAAACAATCCGCTCTGTCCACGAGCTCGATCGTTCCACGCCTTTTGACTTATCGACAACGCAGTCTCGACCGCCGAAAACAAATTCGCACGCCACTGTCCGACCGCGGTTCCTTCGGACATCAACGAATCGAAGGCGCCCGATGTGATCAAGCTTTCCAGCGCACGTCGGTTGATCGCCCCTTGGTCGAGCCGCGACGCGAAATCGAAAAGGGAAGTAAACCTTCCTGACTTGCGCGCTTCAACGATAGCCTTCACCGTCGACGAACCGATTCCCTTGATCGCCGTAAGGCCGTACCTCACCGCGTCGTTCGACGGCGTGAACCCTTCGTCGCTTTCGTTTACATCCGGTGGCAGCAGTCGCAGTCCCATGGACCGCAGCTCGGTCGAATACTTATAGACCTTCGCGCTGTCATCCGCTTCGTGCGAGAGGACCGCGGCGTAGAAGTAAGCCGGAAAATGCGCCTTAAGATAGGCGGTCTGGAAAGCGAGATACGCGTATGCGATCGAGTGACTGCGGTTAAATCCGTAGTCCGCAAACTGCGCCATCAAAGTGAAGATCTCTTCGGCCTTGGCCTTTGCGATACCACGCTCGACCGCACCCGAGATGAACTTGTCCTGATGGACCGCCATCTCCTCGCGCTTCTTCTTACCCATCGCGCGACGCATCATGTCAGCTTCGCCGAGACTGTAACCCGCGAGTTTTTGCGCCAGTTGCATGATCTGCTCCTGGTAGACGAGGACGCCGTAGGTGTTCTTGAGGATCTCTTCCATCTGCGGGACGAGATAGCGAACACGTTTCTCGCCGCGATGACGAGCGATGTAGTCGTCGATCATTCCGCCGTCGAGCGGACCGGGACGATAGAGAGCATTTAGTGCGGACAGATCTTCAAGCTCCTTCGGCTTGAGCTTGCGACAGATCTCCTGCATACCGCCGGATTCAAACTGGAACACCGCGTCAGTCCGGCCATCGCCGAAAAGCTGCATCGTCTTCTCGTCGCGCAACGAGATAGTGCTCCAATCGATATCGATATCGGTCTTCGCCTTGATCGCGCTCAAACAATCCTGGATGACGGTCAGCGTTGTCAGAGCAAGGAAGTCCATCTTCAACATGCCGACCTTCTCCAGGTCGTTCATCGAATACTGACTCGTGAGTTCGTCTTTCGCCGACATCGCAACCGGTACGATCTCGTGAAGCGGTTTCGGTGAGATAACGACACCGGCCGCGTGGACGGACGAGTGACGTGCGCAGCCTTCGAGTTTTAGCGCGAGATCGACCAGATCTTTAACTTTCGGATCCGACCCGACCGCCGCCTTCAACTCCGGCACCATGTCCATCGCCATCATGATGCTGACGTTTCGACCGCGGATCGGAGGCGGGATCATTTTCGCGATCTTCTCGACATCGCCGTACGCCATGTTTAGTGCACGCCCGACATCCTTTATCGCGGCCTTCGACGCCATCGTTCCGAAGGTGATGATCTGGCAAACCGACTCCCGTCCATAAAACTCACTGACGTGGTTGATGACGTCACCGCGACCGCGGATGCAGAAATCGATATCGATATCCGGCATCGAGATGCGTTCAGGATTCAAGAAGCGTTCGAACAGAAGGTCGTATTGAAGCGGATCGATGTCAGTGATGCCCAGGCAGTACGCGACAAGCGAGCCTGCCGCGGATCCGCGTCCGGGTCCGACCGGGATCTTTTGTTCTTTTGCGTAGCGGATGAAGTCCCAGGTGATGAGAAAGTAATCCTGGAATCCCATCTTTCGTATAACCCCGATCTCGCGCTGGAGCCGCGCCTCGTAGTCGGCGAGTTCGTATCGAAGCGCTCCCGCTTCTTTCATCGGCTGCCATACCGTGCGATTCCGATCCTCGAATGATTCGCGCAGTACCTTCTCAAAATACTCATCGCCGCTCGCGCTGGAATCCGGGATCGGATAGACGGGCAAGGTAAAGTTATCGCCGTTCGCAGCGAGTTCGAGTTGGCATTGCTCGGCGATCTTGAGCGTATTCGTCAACGCGTCGGGATATTCGTCGCCGAAGATCTGCCACATCTCTTCAGCCGAGCGGACATAGTAGTTTGAGCTCGGAAGCGTATAGCGTTCCTCGCTCAGAGTCCTACCTTCACCGATACACAGGAGTACCTCGTGAGCTCGGGCGTCATCGCTTGAAAGATAATGAGCATCGTTCGCGGCGACGATCGGGATCGAGTTCTTTTTTGCAAGCGACGCGAGTTCGCAGACGAGCGTTCTGCTGTCTTCGGTCCCGTTGTCGGCAATCTCGATATAGAAATCGTCACCAAAGATCTCTTTGTACTTGAGAGCGAATTCCTCGGCACGCTCCGCGTCGCCCTGACGCAGAAAATGAGCGACTGCCCCTCCAATTCCGCCGGACAGCGCGATCAACCCCGCCGAACGTTCAGCAAGAATCTCGTGATCGAGACGCGGCTTATGATGCAACCCTTCGGTAAACGCTTTTGAAGAGAGATAGACGAGGTTCTGATATCCCTCAAGATCTTTCGCCAGCAGGACCAAATTATAGTAAGGCCGCTCACCGGCCCGGACTGCCGAGTCGCGATCGGACCTGCTGCCGGACGTGACATAGGCCTCGTATCCCACGATCGCGCGCACCTTCGCTTCCTTCATCGCTTTGTAGAAGGAAACGGCCCCGTACATGTTGCCGTAGTCAGTCAGCGCGCATGCCTGCATGCCGAGTTCGGTGAGTCGCGCGGCAAGAGGCTTTAATTTGATTGTGCTTTGCAAAAGACTATAATCGGAATGCAAATGAAGGTGGACAAAGTCTTTTGTTGTGAAGCTAAGTGGGTCCATTATTTAGTGCTGGTCTATGAAGAAAGTCTATCTCGAAACCTTCGGCTGTCAAATGAATGTTTCGGATTCGGAACGAGTCGCGACCTCACTCGCGGCGAAGGGTTTTGAGGTCACGCCAAACGAGCAATCCGCAGATATCGTTTTGATAAATACTTGTTCGGTTCGTGAGAAAGCTGAACACAAACTCTACACGCGCGTCGGTCATGTTCGCAAAGACCGCAAGGTCAAACCGGTGGTCGGCGTGATGGGCTGCGTTGCTCAACTTGAAGGCGAGACTTTGTTCGACAAGATAGAAGGTATCGACTTCGTCATCGGTACGAAAGCAGTAGGTCGCGTTGCGGATGCGATCGAAAAAGTTTACGACGGGGTCCGCGAGGTCACTGACCTCGGCGAGAGGGAAGTCGACTATGATTGGTCGGTTGCCGACGCCCAGCGTCATTCTCCGTATGTCGCCTTCGTTCCGATCATCGAGGGGTGCAACAAGTTCTGCACGTATTGCATAGTTCCCTTCTCGCGCGGCAGGGAAGTGAGCCTGTCCGCATCGGAGATCATTCGCAACGTTCTCGAGCTTCGACGGCAGGGTGTGAAAGAGATCCACCTCATCGGACAGAACGTAAATAGCTATCGGCCAAAGTCGGACTCGGGTCTGGAGACATTCGCAGGTGCAACGCCGTTCTCGCGCCTGCTGCGAGCGGTCTCTGCGACCGGTATTGAGCGAATAAAATTCAACACGTCGTTCCCGCGTGATTTTCACCCGGATATCATCGACGCGATAAACGAACACGAGAACCTTTGTAACTGGGTTCACCTTCCGGTTCAGTCAGGTAGCGATAGCGTGCTGAAAAGAATGAAGCGTGGTCATACGATCGACAGTTATTTCAAAAAGATCGATAAGCTGAGAGAATCCGATCGCGATATCGCGTTGACGACGGACATCATCGTCGGCTTTCCGGGTCAAACTGAGGCCGAGTTCGCGGCGACCAAGAAAGCGGTGGAATATTGCGGCTACGACTCCGCCTACATATTTAAGTA
>DATEOJ010000122.1:0-11228 GCA_035274235.1 Pyrinomonadaceae bacterium | reverse complement strand
ACGATCTTTCCCTGATTCCCTGCTCGGACTGCGTCCGGCTTAATGATTCCGAATGTTAAGTTGCTCATGTATGACTGAATTTTCCTATTTGAATTAACTAAAGCGTTGAATTAGTTCCTGCTTGATCTTTGTCGGCTTAGTGGTTTTGCGATCGAACATACACCACACCGTTTTGCTTTTTGTTAGAAGCTCCCCGTGGCGATGTATCTCAGTAAATCGGTCACAGGTAACGTGTGTCCAGTTCTCAACCCACGTCGTTACCGTTATGTCATCTCCCTCGAACGCAGGCTTCTTGTAGTCGACCTCGTGTCGAACAACGACCCAAGAGAACGCTCCCAGCTGCTCTTCGGTCGCCGCATTTCGCCAGTGAGCGATAGCGACGTCCTGAATCCACCTGACAAACGCGACGTTGTTAACGTGCCCTTGCTCATCGATGTCCACCGCGTCGACGCGAAACGAATGCGAGAATCTCATCTTCAGGTGAGGTACCCTCAAAAGTCCGCTACACGTTCATCGACATCGTACCCATCTGGGTATGCATTCGCATGAAGTCGAACTCGTTCCAAACTTCTTTGAACCGACCGTTCTCCACCGTGCACAACCCGCCGCCGGTAAACTCGACCGGCTGATTGGTCGCCGCAAATCCCAGCCCGTCTCCGGTGTGAGTCCCGCGAACTACACAGCGGCAACTCATCTTGTCGCCATCGATGATCGCGTCTTCGACCGTTACGTTAATGTCGGGGAACGCCGCGATAAAAGCTCGGAAGAAGGGCTTGAAGTTCTCGCGTCCGACGATCGGCTCACCCAGACCATGGATAACGACGTCTTCCGTCATCATCTCGTCGATCGCATCTTCACGTTGCTGGTTCCAAACCTCATCGAACCAGCGATGCAGTAAAGTCGGATACTCGGGCATTGGCAACCTCCTCAAATATCAACGTTCACGGTCACTGACAATCTACTGTGAAATCCAACGTACGAGATCGGTCAGCGATCTTGTAGTTTTTGATCACGTGCTCGGTACAACCAAACTCTTCAAACCTGATCTCATAAAAACCGGGCGTCAGCTTAACAACGTAATCCCCGTTCGCCGAGATTCTCGGGACAAACTCGACTCCCTCCCGGACTATCAAGAATCGACGTGTGATCGGACGTCCGTTTTGATCGGACAGCCGTCCTTTCAAAACGAACAAAGGGTCAAGTGCCGGAAGCGGCGAGCCGTCACGCTTCAGCTCGGCCCTCAACTCCTGCTCGCAGGAACTCACGGTGTCTGCGATCACCAGTGGTTCATAACCTTCGGCGGAGACTTTGATCGCGAATTTCTGACCGCGCCAGCATCGCATGTCCGCGATGTAGGAGCTTCGCTCCGCGTCTCTAGGTTTGAACAAAGGCTTGAACCCGCGCGATGCCGCATCGGAAAAGATCCGGCTTAGAAACGTCGTTTGCCCGTTCCCGGGACCGGCCTCCGCAACGCGGGCCCCTCTTATGGGTTGATTCGATTTATCAACGATCGTGACGGAAAGAGTTCCATCGTCACCTGGCTGTGCGATTCCTACGCTACCTGTGAGCAGAATCGCCAGCAGTGCCAAAAACAAAAACCTCATACGATTAGTCACCTCTCTTTTACAGATGAGGTGACCTATACGTCAGTTGTTTATGCCGCCGCCTTAGATCCAAGTACTTCGACGATCGCCTGACCTATGTCCGCCGGCGACTGGACAACCTTGATGCCTGCTGCGGTCAAGGCTTTCATTTTCTCCGCGGCGGTTCCCTTTCCGCCCGATATGATCGCACCGGCGTGGCCCATGCGGCGTCCCGGAGGAGCGGTCTGGCCTGCGATGAACGCAACGATAGGTTTCGTTACATTTTCTTTCGCGTACTCGGCCGCGTCTTCTTCCGCTGTACCGCCGATCTCACCGATCATGATGATCGCATCCGTCTCATCGTCAGCCTGAAATAACTCCAACGCATCGGTGTGAGTCGTACCGATGATCGGATCGCCGCCGATACCGATCGCCGTCGACTGCCCAAGTCCGAGCGCCGTCAACTGACCGACCGCTTCGTATGTCAACGTTCCCGAACGTGACACGACACCGATCCGCCCTTCCTTATGTATATGTCCCGGCATGATGCCGATCTTGCACTTACCCGGCGAAATGATCCCCGGACAATTCGGACCGATCAGCCGAGTGCGGATCGCGGATTCCGGATTGCGGATCGCTACGCCGTTCAAATACTCTCTTGCCTTCACCATGTCGGCTACGGGGATACCTTCGGTGATGGCGACCACAACCGGAATTCCCGCGTCGGCTGCTTCCATGATCGCGTCGGCAGCAAATGCCGGCGGGACGTAGATGACGGTCGCATTAGCGCCCGTCTCCTTCACTGCGTCGGCAACTGTATTAAAGACCGGAATACCCTCGTGGGTCGTCCCGCCTTTTCCCGGCGTAACGCCGCCGACAACATTCGTCCCATATTCCTTCATCTGAAGTGTGTGGAACGTGCCCTCTTTACCCGTGATGCCCTGCACAATAAGGCGTGTGCTTTTATCGACTAGAACTGCCAAAGCGGTTTCTCCTGAACGGTTTTGAAATAAGTCGTGATTATAGCAGGTCAGCGGTTAATGCGGAATGCGGACGCCCTAAATGCGGAAGGCGGAACGCGGAATGCGGAATTCGTTCGGCCCGACCTAGAGTTCCGGCAGGGTTCGATTCGCACCAACTCCGCACTCCGCATTCCGCCTTCCGCAATTTTCGTGAACCTTTTCGTTAACGGATACGTTTGGAATTACGTCCTTTATTCAGGATTGCCGAACGTCGCCCGGATCAGTCCTAATCTAATAAGCCAAATAAGATTGCCGAGATGCGCAACCTGTATTCATTTTATTCCGACGCTTTCTGGATCGCGATCAAGTCGATCCTCGAGCATAAGCTGCGTGCATTTTTGACCCTTATCGGGATCATCATCGGTGTCGCGGCGGTGATCGTCGTCGCAGCGTCGATCAGCGGCCTGAAGACATACGTCGTCGAAACTGCGTCCAAGGTCCTCGGCTCGAACCATTTCATGATCAACCGCATGGCCTCGATGGGACGCATGTCCGACGAGCAGTACGAGCGGCGCAACCGACGGAACAAGGACATCAAATGGGAAGAGTACGAGTACATTCGCGACAACTGCCAGCTATGTTCTGAGGTCGGAGCGCAGGTCAACTCCGGTACGGATCTGAACTACAACGGTATCGAGTTGCCATCGACACGGGTCCTGGGTGTGACCGGCAACATGGTCGATATAGAAGACAAGACGATTGGCGAAGGTCGATTCATCACGGACGAAGAGGCGTCTCGAGTCACCTATGTCTGCGTCATTGGCTGGGATGTAAAGGAAAAGTTCTTCCCTAACGAGTCCCCGATCGGAAAGGAGATCAAGGTCCGCGGAGCGCCACTCAAGATCATCGGCGTCGAGGACAAGCGAGGATCGTTTTTCGGCGAGTCGCAGGATCGGAACGTCTACATTCCGCTTGCGCTGGCGGGCCAGTTGTTCAATCGCACAGGCGGCCTTCAGCTCCACGGAAAGACCAACGCGCCGGAGCATTTTAAGGATGCTCTTGAGGAAGCTCGCCAGCTGCTGCGAAACAAGCGAAAGTTGATCGGGAGTGAAGAGGATACTTTCGGTGTCGTCAATGTCGACGAGTTCAACTCGACGATGGATCAGATCACGGGCTCGATCGCCGCGGTCGTTCTACCGATCACGATGATCATCCTCGTCGTCGGCGGAATCGTCGTCATGAACATCATGCTCGTCTCTGTTACCGAGCGAACGTTCGAAGTCGGTTTGAGAAAGGCGATCGGTGCGACGCGAAAGCAAATACTTTTGCAGTTTTTGATCGAGTCGGCGGTGCTCTGTATTGTCGGCGGCGTACTCGGATTGATTCTCGCGATGGGCGCGACGCAGCTTGTTGGTTTCGCTCTAGGCATCACGATGACCATCGAGCTGAAATACATACTGATCTCCGTCGGCGTTTCCAGCATCATCGGTATCGTCGCCGGTCTTTATCCGGCGTGGAAAGCGGCCCGTCTCGATCCGATCGTCGCATTGACTCAGTCGTAGGACGGGCTGTTAGCCCGTCCCGCCGAACGGACTAACAGTCCGTTGTACTAATTATGAAGCTCTCGACATCATTACCGTTCGAAGTCGTCAAGATGGCGATCGCCAGCATCATGGGACACAAGTTCCGGTCGGCGCTCACTATCATCGGTATCGTTGTTGGAATTATTACCGCCGTCGTCGTTGCTTCTATTCTCACGGGTATGCGCCAGAGCATCGTGTCGATCGTCGAGGAGTATGGCACGAACAACATCTACGTCTTCCATCTCTCAATGGGCGGCGGTGGGAACAATCGCGACGAACGAAACCGCAAGCCTCTTACCGACGCGGACGCGGACGCGATCATGAACCAGTCGACGACGATCGACGATATCGCGCTCATCAATCCGGGAATCGGAAACTTTGGCCCGAGCTTTGACGACAACCTGAAATACGAAGGACGAAACTACAGGTGGGCAAGCGTCGATGGTGTCTCGACCAATTATGAGCGAATAGTTAACCTCGGGATTCGCGAGGGCCGCTGGCTCACCGAAGCCGATAACATGCAGCGACGTAATGTCCTGGTCATCGGCGTCAGCGCACGCGAGGCGTTGTTTCCGAATCCGGACGAGTCGCCGATAGGCAAGGTCGTAAGGATGAACGGCGATACGTGGGAGATCGTCGGTGTAGTTGAAAAGCGCAAATCCGGATTCTTCGGCGAGAACGAGGAAGACCAGAAGATCTTCATGCCCTACCGCACATCGCGGAAGGCGGCGCCGCTTCGCGACTTTACTTTATTCATCGTGCAAGGACAGCCGGACAAAATGCACGACACGGTCAGCGAGATCGAGACGATCCTGCGTCAGCGTCGCGAGAACAAGTTTGGCGCGCCGAACGATTTCGACGTAAAGACACCCGAGACTTTTATCGCGCAGTTTGACAGCATCATCGCCGGAGTTGGCGGCGCGGCGATCGCGATCTCTTGTCTCGGACTTTTGGTCGGCGGTATCGGGGTGATGAACATCATGCTCGTCTCCGTTACGGAACGCACGAAAGAGATCGGTATTCGAAAGGCGATCGGTGCAACACGCGGCGCGATCGTTCTTCAATTCCTGCTCGAAGCGATGACGCTGACCGCGATCGGCGGGATCGTCGGACTGGTTATCGCCCTCGGTATCAGCAATCTCTTGATGATCATCTTGCCCACGCTCCCTGCAAAGGTAGAGCTCTGGATGATCCTGTTATCGCTCGGCGTCTCTATTGGCGTAGGTTTGGTCTTTGGAGTACTTCCCGCCCGCAAAGCGGCTCGGCTCGATCCGATCGAGTGCTTGAGATACGAGTAAGCTTGCGTTCTTAACAGTTAAATATTGTTGTCCACTTCGGGCTCTGACCTCGCATCTTTCGCGAGGTTTTTTTCTGCACCGTGGACTCAAAGATTGTCTGGGTTTCCGTCCCCAATACAACTATACAGTTAAGGAAATTTCAGGTTAGCAACGCAATTCACGTATTGAAACAGCGTCCCCAAGTGCGCTTATCGTTCTGAAATGCGTTTGAGTTCTTCTCTTTCGCGCACTGCGAACCGGATCTCGACCCACCGAAATCCGGTGTTGGCTTCGCATGCGCTGAAACTGAAGTGGGAATTAAGCCTAGCCCCAAGAGGCTGGTGGAAGAAGAGGAGTTAATCATTATGAAAACGGCATCCTTAACAAAACTGAAGTTAAGTTTGTTGCTGGCGGTCGTAGCCTTGGCGACGGTTGTACCGGCACTCGGTCAAGGAAGTTTTTTCGGCGCGATCTACACGACAAAGGGGGACGGAACGACGGTAAATCAGAACGTCTACGACAACAAGTCGGACGTTTTTCTTAACGGCGGTCCCCAAAATCAAAATTCGCAAGGCCTGCCCGACGGAACCTACTATTTTCAGGTAACCGCGCCGAGCGGTGCGCTGCTTCTGTCATCCGACCTCGCAGAGTGTCGGCAGGTGCAGGTGATCGGAGGTGTGATGGCCGGATCGGTTGGCCCGGTCTGCAGACATGCTAACGCGACGGCGAATGATTCCAACGGATCGATCGGTGTGCAGTTAGTCCCCTATGACGACACGACCAACGCCGGCGGTGAGTACAAAGTATGGCTGATTCGTCAGGCCTCGACAACGACAGTCGCGCCCGATGGTGTTCACATCAATTTTCTAAACAGCAATGCGAAGACCGACAACTTCAAGATTCGCAATCTGTGCGAAGTTGATCCAAAGAATCCGGCTTGTCAGGATCTCGACGCCGTAACACTTAGCGGTCATAAATTCTATGACGCGAACGGTAATAGCATTAACGACAGTGAGGCTCCGGTTGAAGGCATCCGAATCCACATCCTCGTTTGGTATCCGGGAAGCGATACGAGCGGACCGGCGAATGAAGACGCAATCGTAGAAACTGATGCATCCGGAGATTGGACCTACGGTGACATTCCGGCCGGTTCGGTGTATCGCGTGTCTGAGATCCTGCCGGATGGCTGTGAACCAGGCTCGTACTGGCTGCAGACAGCGCCGGTTGCTGATAACCAGGGCTTCCAAGGTTACACCGGTACCGCGTTCACAAATGTCACCGGTCTCGATTTCGGCGACATCTGCTTTACACAGGGAACTGGCGGATTCACTCTCGGATTTTGGTCGAATAAGAACGGCCAGAGACGGATGGAAACGGGTGGGATCGCAGACGTGTTTGTCTTTTATGCCGACGGTACGGCGCAGCAGAATGCAGGCTGTGGCGCAGCGAACACCAACGGCATGAATTGCGACCTTGCGTTCTTGAGACGGTTTAATCTGCGGAACACTTCGCTGATGAAGAACAGCCCGAACGGATCGCATTTCGATCCCGCTACGTATACTCAGTTTCGAGAGTGGCTGCTCAACGGCAACGCGATCAACATGGCGTACATGCTGTCGGTCCAGCTGTCTGCCAACTCGCTCAATGTTCGCCACGAAACTTTGTTTGACGACACTCTCGTCGATGGCACCGGCATCTGCAACTCGGCGGGTACGTGTCTTGGTCTGATCACGATCGGCGAGGTCCGGCAAATGGCGAATGAGTCGTTGGGTAACTTCGGATTTACTGTAACCGGTGATGCCCATCGAGAAGATCAGGAAGTACTAAAGAACTTCCTCGATGCGGTTAACAATAATCGTCTGGGATTCGCGAACGACGTCCCGTGCGGCGTTTGCTATCCGGTTAAAGAGTAGACTTGAAGGCTAGGTAGAGTTAAGGGGACTCCGGACGACGGAGCCCCCTTAGCTTTTGCGGATCGATGGGAACGGTGTATGTAATCGCGGAGATCACCCGATCCGATCGGCGATATCCGACTAAGGAGTAGCCTGGCCGAGGCGGTCGAGCTATCGCACTTCGAAGCTCGTCTGTCCGCTTCCGCTCGCTCCACCAAAGCTACTTGTAGCAGTCACCGAATAAGTACCGGCCGGATCCTGCTTCCTGCTCATACGATAGCTGTACACTGCACGACCATCTGCGCCGGTAACAGCCGTTACGACGACCGTGCTCGGCCTTACACGGCCGGCTCCCGGTTTCGAGATAGCGAAAGTTACCACGACACCGGAAACAGGCGTACCATTCGCGGAGACAGCCGATGAGAGTGTTACCGTGCTCCCTGATGAGTACACCGCGCGGCCCGGTTCGGCTGAAACACCCAGCGTTGAAAAGACCGACAGATCGCGTGGCGTCGACGCAGCGAACGAGCCGTTCGACGCGACAATGTTTACGCTGTAGTAACCAGTCGGCGAACTCACCGACGGACTCACCGTAACAAATGCACTGGTAGAACCTCCAGACGCGACATCCACTTGAGTCGACGAACTACTCCAACCTGCCGGAACTGTCGCACCGACCGTGAACGTGCTCGCCGAGCAGTTCGTGCTGTTGTTGTTCCGGACTGTCACCTTATAACTCATCACCGCGCCCGGAACCAGCCACTGCATCGTCGCAGGATCAGCCGAGACAGTCGGCGCGGAAGTTGTACACGGCGAGGAACCGTAAGTTACATTGAGAACGGCACCAGCCGACGACACTGAAGCGACTGTGATCGTCATGTTTATGTTCGGATCTGTGAAGGACTGGCCAACCTTCAACGCAGCATCTGACCAACTAGCCGTCGACGGAACCATGTCGAGCAGGTAATTCTCGGACGCACTAGAATCGCGCGTGATAAGCACACCGTTCATGGTGTCGCTGTTATTCGAAACGAATGAGTCGAATCCGACGGGACGACGAAACTCGACGTAATAGTAAGTCGTTCCCGACGCGAGGACCTTTAATGCCTTCGGATTGTTATCTTGAACGGAAAGACCGCTCACCGTATAGGTGCCAGCTCCCGACACCAGCTGGATGGGTGGTACGCCGCTCGCGTTCAGCCACCCAAGCTTTTCCTTCTGGTACGGATGAAAGTGACCGGTGATGCTCGTCTGGCCGATCATGTCTGAGTTGTGACCGTATTCATAGGTCGTACACGTGCCGCTGATGATGCTCGAACAGCTCATCGCTTGCGAGTGATACAGCCCAAGGTTGTGTCCAAGTTCGTGCGCGGTCGTTCGAAGGATAAGTGAACCATCGATCCAGGTATCGGTTCCGCCGATCTGTCCGCGACCCGAGTAACTACACCCCATGTTCGGAAATACGATCATGTGTTTTTGGTAGTTATTTATGTTGACACCGGCAGCGGTTGCCGCCTGTTTTGCGAGGCTTGAGATCGTCGAATTCTGATCGCATGCAGCGGTGCTCGCATCCATCGGAAGCGTGTACCAACCTACCGTGGTACCGGTTACCCAGGCCTTGCCGTAGGAAGCCTCGCGGTAGTAGTTCGTCACGGACGATGGGTTTGCGGCGTCGAACATCAAGCTATTCGCGCCGGCAACCGTGTAAGGCTGCGTCGGGCTGTTACGAAAGTTGACTAGGTACACCAGGACTTTGATCTCACCGGACACTACCGCTTCGCTGACGTTGGCAGCGATCTGCATCGACTTTTCGTTTGCAACGAATTCTTCCTTGCCGGTGCGCGTTCCCGAAACCGTTAACTGCATCCCGGTCTCGAGGTCTTGCTCCGGCGCTTTATCGAATGTTACGCGAACTTTTTCATCGCCTGACTTGATGTAGTAAAGAACGCGGCCATCCGTTTCCTCACATTCCGCGACTACTTCAAGCTCACCGCTTAGTAGATCGGTTTCACCGGAGTTTGAGGCGGCTTGCGTCACGACCAGATCGTTTGCGAACCACGCGAGACAAGCCAAAAGCGCACACAGCCCTACAGCCAAATAGACAGACCTATATTTCATGATTAGTGAATCTCCCGATAGTTAGGTTTGGGGTCCGTGGGGATGTGAGGGTTACACCCGGCGTGATAAATCAGTGCGGGACCACGCCTTATACCTTAGAAAACGGAGATTGGGTTGTCCATTCCAGAAAGCAGGTCGAAATGATGAATTGAAGAATCGTTTTCGGTCAAATTGGCAGAACTCCGTCTCTCGCAACGGGTTGACGAAGTTCTTAGTAGATCAAGAAAGATAGAGTTGCTACCGGAAAGTGAAGAGGCAGGTGGGAGCTTTTCCCGACTCTCAATCTGATGAGCGACCGATTTTACCCTGCCTTGCCGGATCGAGCCGAGTACCCGCGGCCGGCAACTTGTCGGCACCGGACAACCTTATGGTGACGGAATCGCCACAGCTTGTTCGGGAGTTGAACGCCCTACTGATTCGAGCAATCGACGACAAAATAAGACGCCTGCATTAATGATATTGTTGCGCCTTATTAAACACCGTTAGGTAAAATTGAGACGGTAATGTAATCTGGCATACGTTAGCCCACTTCCTTGGAATCGCATTCCATATAGATATTTACTTTATTAGGGAACAGAGACCCCAAACTCTGCCAGAGTTCCCTCTTCTTTAGATAGAAATCCCGAGCCTAATCCATTCCGATACAGTCCTGGTTCTACCTCAACCGCTGATATTCGGAACCATTCAAAAAGGAGTCCTGTGTATGTCGCGTACCCTAACGGTCGTCTCTGTCCTCTGCTGCACCATCATTTCCGCGTTGATCGTAACCAACCAACTTGCGCCGAAGAGCGCGGCTCAGAAGTCGTCGTTGCTTTCATTAGTCGCAAATGCCGGCCCCGATGTTACCGTTTACGCGGGTGAGCCGCTAAGGCTGGACGGCTCAAACTCATTGGGCTACTCACGCGAATCGCTCGCCGATGGAACATGGTCGACCCGATGGACCACCGGAGACGGTTACGACGTGGAAAACCTCGTCAAGGCCCCTCACGTCTACATGCAACCGGGCACCTACACTGCACAACTCACTGTGCGCGACTCATTGGGTTCAATCTCGACGGACACAGCGATTGTGAACGTCCTTCCGATCACGTCTTCGACGTCGCAAACGCTTGTCGACACTGGTAACCCTGAGACGAACAAAACAAATCTCCAGTCGGCTCTCAATCAGGCCGCGTTAAATCCCGCGGCGAATGAGATCATCGTACCCGCGGGCTTCGTAGCAAACGACCCGATAATTCTTCCCGCACGCGAGCGGGCTTTCGGAACATACGTGACTGTCCGCGTAGCCGACTTGTCGGCGCTGCCGGCTAACCAGCGAGTCAGCGGTGGCGACCGTGCAAAGCTGTTCAAGATCGACGCACGACCCGCCTACGTAACGGGCTATAACCAGGCCCTCCTGATCGGATTGAATTCCAATTACTTCCGTTTCGTCGGCATGGAGATCACCCGCAGCGGCGCCCTCGAGGACTACAAGAACGACATCATTGCTGTGGATATGGACAACGCGGCTACCGTTGAGACACGCCCCTCGCATCTGATCTTCGACCGTGTGCTGCTAGATGCCCGCGAGACGACAACGGTAAGGGCGTTTGCTCCCAATTCGGAATTTACTTCGCTTTTGAACAGCTCGATATTGAAGGTTCGGACCAACTGGACGGAGACTAAGGCTATCGGGCAGTGGTCGGGGAATGGCCCACTAGCGGTCGTCAACAACCGCCTTGAAGCTGCATCAATAAACTTTCTCGTCGGTGGTGCCGATGTCACCTTCTCAAGCGAGGTCCTCGACGGGTTGGTGTTCCGGGGAAACCACTCC
>DATEOJ010000121.1:0-3334 GCA_035274235.1 Pyrinomonadaceae bacterium | reverse complement strand
CTTCTTTCTCTTGCGACTTCGCGAGATTGATGAGCCCGTCCCAATCTTCCGCGTCGAGCAGGTCGCGCATCTTCTTAGATCCGCTCGCGTTCACGCGTTCGCCGACGATCAGAAACGACGCGTCCTGCGTGTAAGGCTGTTGCGAGTAGATCGACGACGCAGACGGAGTCAACTTCGCGTTCCTCTGCTTCGGCGACACACCGCCAAGTCTCTCGACAACCAACTTCAGATGCTCAGGCGATGTACCGCAGCAACCGCCGACGATATTCGCACCAAAGTCTTTCGCAAAATGTTCGACCTGTGCCGCAAAGCTTTCAGGCGTTTCATCGTAGTGCTGTTTTCCGTCCTTAACCTCGGGCAGACCGGCGTTCGGCAACACCGAAACCGGCAGCGGAGAGTTTTCGCAGAGATAGCGGAAACTGTCGGCCATCTGTTTCGGACCGGTGCCGCAGTTCATACCGATGACATCGATCGGGAACGGTTCGAGCGCCGTAAGTGCAGCTCCGATCTCGGTTCCGTTGAGCATCGTGCCGAACGTTTCGATCGTCACCTGCGCGATAACGGGGATCCTAACTTTGTTCTGTTCAAAGAATTCGAATATCGCAGCGAGCGACGCTTTTGTTTGAAGAAGGTCCTGACAAGTCTCGACGATAAACAGATCGCTGCCGCCGTCGAACAGCCCGCGGATCTGTTCCTCGTATGCTTTCTTCAGATCGCGATATGTGATGTGACCAAGCGTCGGGAGTTTCGTTCCCGGTCCGATCGAACCTGCGACGAACCGCGGTTTGTCTTTTGTCGAATAATCGCTTGCGACACGCTTCGCCAACTCAGCCGCCTTGCGATTGACGTCGTAGGTCTGCTCGACCATCCCGAACTCAGCGAGCACGACCTCGCTCCCGCCGAAACTGTTCGTCTCGATCACATCGCACCCGACGTCGAGAAAACTCGTGTGGACTTTCTCGATCGCATCAGGTCGCGTGTAGAGAAGATTCTCCGAACAGTTCTCAAACTGCGGCCCGCCCCAGTCATCGATCGTCAGGTTCATCGCCTGGAGACTACTACCCATCGCACCGTCGAAGACGACAATGCGCTCTTTTAATAAGTCAAGAAAGTTAGTCATATCGACACCGGACTGGAGCGCAAGCGTCCCGCTTGCTCGAGGGCGAAGCTCCTAAAACCGTCACCGACTGAGACCGCGAGCATTCACCCCGCTCTTGCGGCAGTGCAAGCGAGACGCTTGCTCTCCAGTCCGTCGACGACCCGCTATCGCTCCAGTCAAACCAAAAAACTCCGTGCAAAACAGCACAGAGTCTTTATCGAAAATGAAGCTCTTTTGCTGTTTAGCCGTTTGTTTTACGTGGCCGCAAGTCGCAATAACTCACCACGTTTGCAAGGTTGAATAATAGCCTAAACCAAGCAGCCTTGTCGAGAGTCGCGGATTACGCGGAAAACGCCAACTTGTCACTTGTCACTTATAACTTGTCACTGAAGAAGAACGGTTTTCTTCAGTGACAAGTTATAAGTGACAAGTGACAAGTCGGAAACGACACGGAAAGACGTCAAAGCTCCTTCGACTCCACGTAGTAATTCCGATCGACCTCAAACGTCTTAATGTCATCCGTCGTCATCGTCTGCATCGACTCGGTCGGCGACAGCGAAACGGTCTTCCCGTTGATAGCGACTCGGATCGGCATCGCGAATCCAGCGACGACATTGTCCCACTTGTACGAAAGCTTGTTTCCCTCTTTCTTGTACTGCAGCACCGGAATCTTCGTCGTTCTCAAATACTGATCGAAGACCTTGCTCAGATCGACGCCGGCTTTTTGCGCGATGTACGACTCCACTTGCTGCGTTGTTACCGTCTGATGCCAGAAGTCTTTGTTGAGCCCCCTCAGGATCGAACGCCACTTATCGTCATTGTTCACGATCTGACGGATCGTGTGGAGCGTGTTGCCGCCCTTGTAATACATATCGCCGGTGCCTTCACGGTTCGAGTTGTATGTGCCGATGATAGTTCCCTGGTTCTGAATATTCTGACGACTACCGATCACGTAATCCGCGCCGGCTTGTTTGCCCCAGTAGTATTCGACGAAGAGGTTCTCGGAATAATTCGTGAAGCCTTCGTGAATCCACATATCCGCGGCGTCCTTCATCGAGATGTTATTCCCGAACCATTCATGACCGGATTCGTGAACAATGATGAAGTCAAACTTGTATCCGATACCGGTGAAGCTGACATCGCGCTCGCGGTAGCCGTTTCGGAAATAGTTGCCGTACGTGACCGAGCTCTGATGTTCCATTCCGGGATAGGAAACGGTGACAAGCTTGTAGCCGTCCTCGTACCACGGGTATTTACCGAACCAATTCTCGAATGCCTTCAGCATCCTCGGCACTTCTTTGAAGGTCTCCATCGCTGCCGCTTTCTGATGCTCAAGCACGTAGTAATTTATATCCAGCTTCCCGCCTTCGCCCTCGTACGTATCCGACCAGTTGACGTACCTGCCGATGTTCGCGTTCACACCGTAGTTGTTGATCGGGTTTATGACCTTCCAGTGATATGTCCGCGTTTTGGCCGTCGCATCGTGATCCGTATTTTGAAGACGCCCGTTCGAGACGGCGACGAGATCTTCGGGGACGGTGATCGCAATATTCATCCCGCGATCCGGTTCGTCGTAACCGATGTCCTTGTTCGGCCACCACACGCTCGCTCCAAGTCCCTGACACGTAGTGTTGATGAACCAGTTGCCGAGATCGTCGCGTCCCCATGAGATCCCGCCGACCCACGGCGGATTTGTCGCGACCTTCGGGTTGCCCTCGTAAAAGATTTGGACCTTATCCTCGAAACCCGCCGCGAGTTCCTTATCGAACGTCACCCAAAACACGTTGCCCTCACGCTCGAACTTCAACTCGGTTCCGTTGTGAACGACCTTCGTGACGTTGAGCGGAGTCTGCAGGTCGATCTGCATCTTTTGACCGGCCTTGACCGTCTTGAAGGTGATCAGGTTCGAGCCCTTGATCGCCCGCGTTGCCGGCATGAACTGAACGGCGAGGTCGTAATGAAGAACGTCCCACCACTCGCGCTCCGGCGTGACGGATCCGCGGAGAGTTTCCTGGCGCGTGACCGGACCAGTTTGGGCAAGTACGGAAACGCTAAGGACGAAAAAAGTCGAAAGTAAAACGCCGAATCGCTTCGAGATAACTTTAGTCATGATGTCTTGGGTGAATTTCGTGAATCAATATTAACAGAGGAGAAGGATTTCCCCATGAGGGACGACAAGCTGGCAACACTCGCAGTCCGGAAGGGCGGCTTGCCCCCGGCTATGACATTCCCGGT
>DATEOJ010000120.1:0-16386 GCA_035274235.1 Pyrinomonadaceae bacterium | reverse complement strand
CAGGGTGCAAACCCTCGGCAAATTAAGAGGGTTCGTCAAGAAAGAGTTTGTGAGAAGCTCGCTCGACTACCGCGCCGGATTCGAAAAGAAACGCGGCCAGTGGAAGATGGTCCTTTTTGTTGCGGGTGATTAGGACGATTTCTGTGCGGCTTGGCGGCGGGACCACAGAGCACACAGAGATGGTTACTCAACGAACAGGGGTCAGAAGTCCCTCTGTGTGCTCTGTGGCAAGAACTCCCGCCGCTAAGCCGCACAGAAGAAATTCGGATCATGACTAACAGCGTCACACGTTTTTCAGATCGCGTCGCGAACTACGTTAAGTATCGTCCGGGTTATCCGCCGGAGGTTCTCGACTTGTTCAAGCGTGAGATGGGATTGACGCGTGAATCGATCCTTGCCGATATCGGTTCAGGCACCGGACTCTCAACGAAGTCGTTTCTCGAAAACGGCAATACCGTATACGGGGTTGAACCAAATCAGGCGATGCGCGAAGCGGCTGAAGAATTTCTACGGGACTTCCCAAACTTCATCAGTCACGACGGCACCGCCGAGGATACGCGACTCGAGGATGACTCGGTCGATTTTATTACCGCCGCTCAAGCGTTTCACTGGTTCGATCCGGAAACGACGCGGACCGAGTTCAAGCGGATCTTGAAGCCGGGCGGTTATATTGCGTTGATATGGAACGAGCGCCAGCTCGATACGACTCCATTCCTCCGTGACTACGAACAGCTCCTGCTCAAGTACGCAACCGACTACGAAAGAGTGAGACACGAAAATATCGATCAGGAGAGGCTCGGTGCTTTCTTTGAAACGAGTTACGAGCGCGCAACTTTTGCGAATGTACAGGAGTTTGACTTTGCAGGCCTCCGCGGAAGGGTTCTTTCGTCCTCGTACATGCCGGCTGAAGATCACCCGACATTTCCGGCCCTTGAAAAAGAACTGAATACCGTTTTTGCCAAACACTCTGAAAACGATAGAATCAAGGTTTTCTACGACACCAATATTTATTACAAGCAGTACTGAAGTATGGAAACAGGAACCGAACAAACCCCCGAAGTTCGTACCGTAACAGTTGCCCACTCACCTGATTCGGACGATGCTTTCATGTTTTACGGTCTCGCGACAAACAAGCTCGAGACCGACGGAATTAAATTCGAGCACACGCTCAAGGACATTCAGACGCTGAACGAGAATGCGAAAGTCGGCGTCTACGATGTGACCGCGATCTCGTTTCACGCCTACGCCTACGTCTCGGACAAGTACGCGCTATTGCCGCACGGGGCGAGTATCGGTGACAAGTACGGCCCGATCCTCGTCTCGAAGGAACCGCGCGAAGCGGACGAGATCTCGGACATGAAGATCGCGATCCCAGGCGAGCTGACGAGCGCGTTTCTCGCGTTGCGGCTTTACAATCCGAACTTCGAATACGTCGTCCGCCCGTTCGATAAGATCACCGACGCGGTGTTGAATGGCGAAGTCGACGCGGGTCTTTTGATCCACGAAGGACAGCTGTTCTACAAGGAACTCGGTCTTGATAAAGTTCTCGATCTTGGCGAATGGTGGTTCGAGCGCACGGGGCTGCCGCTGCCGATGGGCGGCAATGCGATCAGGCGTGATCTCGGCGACGACTTGATGAAGCAGGTCTCGAAACATCTTCATCGCAGCATCATGTACTCGATGGAGAATCGTGAAGACGCACTGCAGTACGCGATGCAGTTTGCACGCGATATGGCTCCCGAGGTCGCGGATCGTTTTGTCGCGATGTGGGTCAACGAGTTGACGCTCGACTACGGCGAACGCGGTAAAGAAGGCGTGCGACGTCTACTGACCGAAGGTTACGAAGCGGGGATCATCCCGAACAAGGTCGACGTCGAGTTTGTGGACTAGACTTTTAACGCAGAGATCGCGGAGGACGCGGAGGAAGATGATTCCTCCGCGTTTTTCTTTGCGTCTTGGCCCGGGTTGCACTGTGACGACTGGTTGTAGCGAGGCGCTTTGAACGCGGATTGAACGGATTGGGCGGATTTGGACGGATCGGCCCTGAGAAAATAGTCTCTCTTCTTCTTCTGATTCGCCCTAATCCGCTCAATCCGCACAATCCGCGTTCAAAGCGCCTTTCAGTTACACGTCATTACAGGGCTACCCGGTCGCTGCTGCTCCAGGTTCTGACTCCCTTAGTCGCAAAGAAGGCATGAAACCAAATCACACCTGACCGACACCTACATTGACGGCCGGCCCAACGGGTTTGTGATATGCTTTGCGAACTTCGTTCACCCGGCAGTTTAGAGAGTCATGAAAGTGTTTCGTAGATCTCGTCTGATCGCTGCCCCACTGTTTTTTGTCCTGCTTGTAACCCAGCCGGCGGCTCTGTTTGCTCAGCAAGCTCAAGTCGGCGACAAGAAAGCCAAAGCCGACGCCGTCTTTAAAGAAGCGGCTTCGCTCGCCGACGAAGAGACTCCCGAAAAGAAACGCGAGGCGATAAAGAAGTTCATCGAGGCGTCCGAGATGTACAAGGCGATAGGCGCGCATCGAGAGGAAGCGCTGTCTCTTAATTTCGCCGGGGAAGAAAGCGAGGAGCTCGAGGAACGGCGTCGAGCGATCGAACTTTTCGAACAATCAGCAGCGATCAACGCCGCGATCCCTCACAAACACAATCAGGCCGTGGCCTTAAACAACATCGGTGTTGTGCTCTCGCGAATGCAAGAGCACAAAAAAGCCATCCCATACTTCGAGCGGGCGCTGACAATACGCCATGAGATCGGCGATCAGATCAACGAGGCGCTGTCTCTGAGTTTCCTTGCAAGTTCCAATCACAGTCTTGGTGATTTTCGTAAGGCGATCGACTATTCCAGGCGGTGTCTCGATATTAGGCGAAAGCTGGGCGATAAAGAAGGTGAATTAAGCGAGGTCGGTGATCTCGGAGTTTACTACGCTTCAACGGGAGAGCTGGGAAAGGCACTCCAATCGCAGGCCGAGGCGCTCAACCTTTCACGCGAACTCAAAGACAAGAGTGCGGAAGCGACCGCACTGCATAACATCGCGAGCATTCAGAACGATCTGGGCAAACCGAAAAAAGCACTTGAGATCTACAAGCAAGTCGTGGTGATGCGGGAGGAGTTGCAGGAGAAGAAAAGCCTGGCGACTACCTTAAGCAATATGGGCACTATCCTGGTGGATGCGAAGGAATATACCGATGCGATCCTCTACTACGAGCTTGCCCTCAAGTATAGACGCGAGCTCCGCGATCGGGAGGGCCAGGCAGTCTCGCTGATCAACATAGCGCACCTGTATATCACGCTTAAAGATCCTGAATTCGCTCGCGAGCTTCTCTCGTCAGCACTCGTGCTCTCGCGGGCGCTCGGCGATAGAAATTTGGAGGCTTCGGCTCTCCACAACATCGGCTGGAGCTATGACTCAACGGACAAGTTGAAAGCGATCGACTACTACTATCAGGCTTTGCCATTGCGGCGGTATGTCGGCGACCGCGATGCCGAGGCTGCGACACTAAATAATCTGCTCGACGACTGGTATGAGCTCGGCAACAAAAAGCTGGCCGCGTTTTACGGCAAGCAGTCGGTAAATCTTTATCAGTCGCTGCGGTCGTCCATACGCGGGATGGACGACGAATCTCGCAAGATGTATCTCTCGACGGTCGAGGATGTCTATCGCACGGTGGCTGACCTTCTTATCGAGCTCGGCCGGATAGCTGAAGCCGAACAGGTTCTCGGCATGTTGAAAGAAGAAGAGGTCTTCGAGTTTCAGCGACGCGATGATTCGGTTGCACGAACGCTGCTTCAAACCGCCACGCTCAACGAGAGCGAGAAGCTTGCGATCAGCGGCTACGAAAAGATCTCTGAAAACATTACGGCGATCGGGCATGAGTACGGCGAGCTCGACCGCGAGCGCCTCGAGTATCCCGAAGGAAAGTTTCCAAAGCAGGCAAGACTCGACGAACTGGAGAATCAGCGGGCCAACGCGACCATAGCGTTTCAAAAGTATCTCGAACAGTTGAAGGTCGATTTTGCGAAGACTTCGAAGGACAAGGAAGTTGCGTTGGTCGACTCGTCGTTGCAATCGACGCTTCGGGAGATGAAGTCGCAGCGGACCGCGATCGTATCGACGATCATCGGCGAGAAACGACTAAACATCATCGTCACGACAGCCGATGTCCAACGAGCACACACGATCGAAATAGCCGAAGGCGATCTCAACAAACTCGTTGCCGATTTCCGCCGGGCGTTGACGAGTCCGGCGAATGGAAAGCCGATCGATCCGCGTCCGGCGGGTCAGAAGCTTTACGACATTCTCGTCAAACCCATCGAAGGTGATCTTGCTGGTATCAAAGCGGACACTATCGTGTGGAGTCTGGACGGCACGCTTCGTTATCTTCCGATGGCCGCCGTCTGGGATAAGCAAAAAGGTTATCTCGTCGAGCGATTCGACAACGCGGTGGTCACGCTCGCGAGTCGCGATCGCTTGCTGGCACCGCCGGTCGAAGGAACTCGGAAGGCACTTGCCGCTGGCGTATCGGCGGCGACCGAGGGATTCGCTCCGCTTGCAGCTGTACCGGATGAACTCGATTGCATCGTCACCGATCCGATTACAAAGACAGTATCGACAAAACCGTTGTGTACGACCGGAGTGATCGCAGGTCAGAAGTTGCTTGACGACAAATTTAGCGAGCGAGCATTCCGCTCGGCCATTGGACGCTACTCGGTTCTACATCTCGCCAGCCATTTCAAACTCGTACCTGGAAACGACAACGACTCGTTCCTCCTCCTCGGCGGCGGCGACGACCGACACTTCACGGTAAGCAAGCTCAACGAACTCTCGCTCACCGGTGTCGAGCTGCTCGCACTCTCAGCGTGCAACACAGCGACACCGGGCGGCGAGAAAGCGAATGGTGTCGAGATCGAGGGCTTCGGAGCGGTCGCGCAGAAGAGGGGAGCACGATCGGTGATGGCTACACTGTGGCCGGTCGCGGATTCGTCCACTCGCGATTTCATGGTTGAGTTTTACCGCCGGTTTAGCGGAGCTACCGAGTCGAAAGTTGAATCGATACGACAGGCACAGTTGAAGTTGATGCGTGGAAACTATTCGGCTGACTCGGCCCCGAAACCGCCTCGCTCAGAGAACTTCGCCGCTACGCCGGGACCGGTCGGACCGCCGTTTGAGATCGATAAAAACGCTCCATATGCCCATCCCTACTACTGGGCTCCTTTTATTTTGTTCGGCAATTGGCGGTAAAGTATGTCAACTTTACGTGGGAGTTGGGCATCTATTTGTATGCTCTTTTAGAGAAGATACCGACTCCAGTTCACCGGAATTCGAGCAATGATGAAGTTAATTCAGGTAAGTCTATTGATGTTGTGCGGTGTGATCGCCGCGTTCGGGCAGGCATCAACGTTTACAAAGGCCGAACTCAGTCAGGCTGAGATCGACAAGATCATTTCGAAGTTTACGAAGAACGAGAGGCTGTTCCGCGAAGCTCTGAATATCTATCTCTTCAATCGGAACGCCTCGATCTCGACCGTCGGCATGGGCGGCCAGATCACGGGAACTTATAAACGCGAGTCGCTGATCACGTTCGATGGCGGCGGTAACCGCGTCGAGAAGATCCTCTTCGCGCCGATCTCGACGCTCACCGAGATCACGGTCACACAGGCCGACATCGAGAACCTCGGCGGACTGGATCCGTTCGCTATCGAACCGCAACACATCGACAAGTACAAGTTCACCTATCTCGGGAAAGAGAAGATCGACGATCTCAATCTGTTCGTGTTCGACGTCGCGCCGAAAGTGATGCCGAAGGCGGAGAAAGACGGTCTTCGACTCTTTCAGGGAAGGATCTGGGTCGACGATCAGGATATGCTGATCGTGAAGTCGAAAGGGAAGGCGATGCCGGAATGGAAAGACGAACGTTTCGCTGTCATCGAAACCTGGCGTGAGAACATCGACGGCAAGTACTGGTTTCCATCGTTCAGTTCATCTGACGACGAACTCGTCTTTCGCAGCGGCCAAGTTGTGAAGGTCAAGATCCGTGTGAAGTATTCCAACTATGCGGTCGGTAGGACTGACGTGAAGATCATCGGCGAAGAGGACGTGGTTGACGAGACCGCGAAACCCGCTCCGAGCCCAACTCCGAAGAAGCCCTAAGAAGTTTGCCCGCGAAATACGCGAAAAGGCGCGAAAGAAGAAGTGCCCGCGAATAACGCTAATGACGCGAATAGGATTGCTCTTATTCGCGTCATCAGCGTTATTCGCGGGCACCTCTCTTTCTTTTTCTTCTCTTGTTTCGCGTTCTTCTGCGTGTTTCGCGGGCGGTTAATCTTCCTTCGCGAGCTCGGAGGCGATAGCTACGCGAGTCTCTCGCAAGATTGTCATGACATCTTTTCCGCGAGTTTCGATCCGCGGCAACAACACCATCTCGATCTCACCGGGATACGCGACGCCGGTTCGTTTGCCCATCATCCAGTCGGTATTCTTTATCGCGACCGGGATGATCGATGCGTCGGTTTGAAGTGCGAGATGAAACGCTCCTTTCTTGAAGGGCAGCAGCTCGCCGGGCATCGCACGCGTGCCTTCGACGAACACTCCAAACGAATAACCGTTTGCCATCACGCTGCGCGCTTTATCCATCGACTGCCGCGCTCGTTCGGGATTTGTCCGGTCGATAGCGATGATGTTTACGAACCCCATTCCCTGACCGAGAACGGGAGCCTTCAACAATTCCTTTTTTGCCACGAGGCCTATGCGTTTTCCGGCGTAGTAGAACAGCGCGGCGGTGTCGAGATACGAACGGTGATTCGACGCAAACACGTACTGCTGATCGTCAGCCAGATTTTCGAGACCCGTCACCTTGAGCTTTGCACCGCACGCCTGCAGCCACGTCTTCGCGCCCCACAGGGCGACCGGGTAAAGCCAGATGCGCCGGTTGATGACCCACAGGAAAAACACCGACGGTGCACCTGTGACGAGCAATAGCGCTCCGGCGGCGAACCAGCACCACCAGTAACGCAGTTTGCCGTATAGTCGCGATTTGTTAGACTTCTGGACAGCAAACGTCAGCTTCTTGTTTTCCCGCACCGCGAGATCGAAATCACCGCCGAGACGCGGAGACGCAGAGATAGTTTCGGTAATGTCGTCTGACATTGCTGCCGTTTGTTCAACCACAATGAAGGGATTCGAAAAACTCTCGGCGCTACTGCGCCTTTGCGGTCTAATCATACTTCTTTCCACGGCGCTTGTCGCACAGGTCCCGTCGCCCAAGTCGGTACTCGGATTCAATCCAACCGACGACAAAACGATTGCCGACTGGACGCAGATATCGAACTACTTTTCACGCCTCGACGCCGCGAGCAATCGCGTCTCCGTGAAAGAGATCGGCAAGACGACGCTCGGCAAACCGATGATCGTCGCGTTCATCTCCGCGCCGGACAATATCAAGAATCTCGAACGCTACCGGCAGATCAGCGCAAAGCTCGCGGACCCACGCACCGTCAAGGATGCGGCCGAACTCGAGACGCTCATCAAGACGGGCAAGTCGATCGTCTCGATCTCGTGCTCGATACATTCGACCGAGATCGTCGCATCGCAGATGTCGATGAATCTCGCGTACGAACTCGCGACCGCCGAAGACGACGAGACAAAGGAGATCCTGAACAACACGATCCTTCTGTTGATACCGACTTCGAATCCCGACGGTGTCGACATCGTCGCGAACTGGTATCGCAAAACGCTCGGCACAAAGTCGGAAGGATCTTCGCCGCCCGAGTTGTATCACCACTACGCCGGTCACGATAACAATCGCGATTGGTTCATGCTCAACCTTCCCGAGACGCAGGCGATCACCAAGCTCTACTGGCAGGAATGGTATCCGCAGTTTGTCTATGACGTTCATCAGATGGGTCAGACAGGTGCGCGTTTTGTCATCCCGCCATTCTTCGATCCGCCTTATCCGCGCATTCCGCCGTCGATACTTCGCGAAGTCGGACTCGTCGGTTACAAGATGGCCGCCGATCTGCAGGCGAAGAACATCGCCGGTGTCGCGACGAACACGACTTTCGATACGTGGTGGCATGGCGGGTTTCGGTCCGCGCCGTATTATCACAACGCGGTCGGGATACTTTCAGAAGCCGCAAGTGCGGATTTGATGTCACCCATCACGGTGACGAAGGAACAGATGCAGCGATCGCGCCCGTCACGCGGACTTGCATCACCGCTATCCGCGGACACTGCGCACCCGGATGTTTGGGAAGGTGGATTGTGGCGTCCGCAGAATATCGCTGAGATCGAAATGACCGCGAGCCGCGCGATCCTGTCGCTCGCGGCGAAGTATCGAGCCCGATACCTGCGCAACTTTTACGAACTGAATTCTGCGTCGACAAAATCGGATCCGGACGTTCCCCAAGCCTACGTCATCACCGCTGGCCAGCCGCGTACGGAGAACGTCGCGCGACTCCTTGAAATACTGAGATGGCAGGGGATAGAGGTCTACGAGATGAAGAATGAGCTGTGGGTAAAACACAGCAAGACCGAAGACTTTCACGAAATTCCGCTCGGTAGTTTTCTCGTCTTCCTCAATCAGCCGCAGAAGAATAATGTGCTTGCGCTTTTCGAGAAGCAGGTCTATCCGCACCGCGTAAACGAAAAGGGCGAGGCAGAGCAGCCGTACGATGTGGCGGGTTGGACGCTGCCGTTGCAGATGGGAGTTGAGACGTACGAGGTTTGGGACATTCGCGAACTCGATAAGTTTCGGGGCACTCTCAAGAGAGTCGACAACATGAATCAGGCGCGAGCCGTCTTGAATCTCGATCAGAGCGCGACGCCGTTTCCAAAACTCACGAACCCGCTAAAGACGAATCCGAAGATCGGATTGTACAAACCGTTCTCTCCGTCGATGGACGAAGGTTGGACGCGATTCGTCTTCGACACCTACAAGATCCCGTACCGCTCGATCTCGAACGACGACATGCGCAACGGTCGTCTCGACTACGACGCAATCATCCTCGCGGCCGACAACGAGAACACGATCGTCAACGGTCTGAGCGCTCAGCGCTATCCCGACGAGTTTGCGGGCGGTATCGGAGACTCAGGTGTTGAGCACCTAAAGAAGTTTGTCGACAACGGCGGAAAGCTGATCTGCTTTGACGACTCGTGCGAGATGGTGATCAAGCGTTTCAATCTGCCGTTGCGAAATGTTCTGAACGGCCTCGCGCGAAATCAGTTTTACAACCCGGGCTCGCTCGTGAAGTTGAAGGTGAGCACGCGTCATCCTTATGCGAAGGGAATGCTCGAAGAGACGCCGGCGTATTTCATCACGAGTTCGGCGTTCGACATTGCTGCCGACGCGCGCGTCAGCGTGATCGCCCAGTACGCCGACAAAGATGCGTTGATCTCCGGCTGGATGCTCGGCGAAAAATATCTCAACGGTAAAGCCGCACTCGTCGAAGCGAGCCACGGAAAAGGGAAGCTCGTTCTCTTCGCCTTCCGCCCGCAGCATCGCGGTCAGACGTTCGGCACGTTCCCGTTCATCTTCAATGCCCTCGAAAAGTAGTTCGCAATAACCCACCTTTTTCACCCATCACTTGAAACTTGTCACTTGTCACTTGTCACTGAAGAGAACCGTCTTCTTCAGTGACAAGTGACAAGTGACAAGTTTCATGTGGCGAGAGGATAGCGATCTCTGGCAGCCTTCAGGACTTTTTCCGAAAAAATCTTGACTTTTCCACAGCCAAAGTAGTAAAAAATGCCTATAGCTTGAAAACTCCATAAGGGCGCACCTCTCTCCGACCGTACCAAGCCAAAGTTGACAACAGTTTCTCTCGAAGAGCTCCAGCGGATCTTGTAGTTTTTGGGTCAGGCTTAGCGTTGTTATACGTGTCACAACTTCTCCCGGCATGCGACTCGAACGACCCGCCTTCGTTCGATTCGGCGTTCATCCGATCATTAGGGGGTAGACATGAAAGTTTGTTCCGTTTGTCGACGGTGCTACGACAATTTTGACACCATGTGTACGGAAGCGGGTCATCCACCGCTATCCGAAACACATGCGGGCGGTAGAGAACTGGTCGAAGGGTACAGCCTTGATATGCTCGTTGAGTCGGGCTTAAGAGGCGAGGTTTTTAAGGCACACCAGATCGCGACCAACGCGTCGTGCATCATCCGGCTTATCACTACGAGCGAGAAGGAGCGCGAGCGGATCGTCCGTGAGGCCAAAGTCGCCGGTGCGATATTTCATCCAAATGTCGCCGATGTGTTCGACGCTGGAACTGTGGAGACCGGTCAGGTTTATGTCGTCTCCGAGTATCCCGAGGGTCAGACGCTTAGAGAACTGCTCAACAAGGTCCATGTTCCGGAGATACTGACGGCGATCCAGATCCTCTCACAGACCGCCGAAGCCCTTCACACTCTTCATCAGAACGGCATAACTCACAACGCCGTGCGACCGGAGAATATCGTCCTCACGAGTGATCCCGACAACCAGTTGCTCGTTCGCGTTCAGAATATCGATCACGGGGGCGTCGCATTTCGCTCGGTCGTCTCGAACAAGTTTCTTATCGACTCGGCTCTCGATTCACTTCGCTACTTTGCACCGGAGCAGTGCACGGGAGAAAGTGCCGGACCGCAGACTGACGTCTACAGTCTCGGCATCGTCTTTTACGAAATGCTCTCCGGCTCACCGCCGTTCGACGCGTCGACTGCGACCGCATTGATCCACAAACAACGCAACGAGCGTCCACCGGATGTGCGAATAGCGAATTTCCAACTGCGGATGTTGTTGACGCACACGCTGATGGAGTCGCTGCAAAAGCAGCCTTCGTATCGCCCGGCGTCAGCCGACAAGTTTGGACGTCAGATGCGCCACATGGAGCAGCTTGCGACTCATGTTTCCACGCCGCCGCCGGCTGTTGCTGTCCCTGAAACGACCTCGAAGGTTGCACCCGCGATCGTTGCTTCGCCTGCTCCTTCACGACCCATGCCCGTGGTGATCAACGTTCCCGATCCCGCACCGGAGCCCGTGCAAGATTTCGAGTCGGCTTCTATGTGGTTCGATGAAGGCGTCTCTGAGCCGGTGCCGATCGTCAAGCCGGCCCCGCTCGCCGTTAAGCAAGAACCGGTAGTCGAACAGCCGCTCGTGGTTAAGGAAGAACCGGTAATCGAACAACCGCTCGTCGTTAAGCAAGAAGCGCTAGTCGAACAACCGCTCGTCGTTAAGCAAGAACCGGTAGTCGAGCAACCGCTCGACGTCGAACCCACGCGTGTATCCCCGGCAGTTTTGTTGGCCGACCTCGTCGCGGATCCGCAGCCGATCATGCAACAGCCCCCGCTGCACGATGTGGTTTCGCTCGAGGATTCGATCCCGGACCCGCTTCCGATCGTTGAACAGGAGCCGGTAGCCGACGTGTTTTCCTGGGCTGACGCGATTCCTGATCCGCTTCCAGTTGTCGAAGTGGAGCCAACTCTGATTGCGGACTTGTCGACCGACACATTCGATCGAGCCGTTACACTCGCAGATTCGAACGCAGATCCGGTGTCGATCGCTGTATCGGAACCGGTGCTGCAGGTGCCGAGTTCGCCGCCGCCTGAAACGGTCGATCTTTCGCGTGAGGAGTCGAACGGCACACCGAGAAGATCGCGTCTGAAGACGTGGAAAAAGAAACTGCACGCCATGAGTGCGGCGGTTTCGCAAGTGCCGCGTATCGAGAAGGCGACCAATACGGCCGACACTCCCGAGATAGTGAAAGTTGACACGCCTCCGGAGCTCGTTATAACGCAGGCCCCGGTCGAAACGACGACAGATCTGCCCGTGGAGATCGCCAACGTTGATACGCCAGTTCACGCGGAGCCAGTCAGCACCCTGGTCACGATGCTTTTCGAAGAGCCGAACGTGATCGCTGCCGCTGAATCGGCGAAAGACGATCCTCCGGCGATATTGCCAAACTTTGAAATTCCTATTGAGCTTACGACCCTCGAGTTGCCGGCTGAGATGACCGGTGAGGCGACGGGCCGAATCTCCGGGGCTGTGAGAAAGACTTCGGCGTCGGCGAAAGGCATTCCCGCCGACGCGCCTTCAAAAGTTACTGACGTAGAAACTCGCCAAACAAAGGCGACGGGTACACCTGTCCGTCGCAAAACCACGAAGCGATCCGCAACGCCGGCCAAAGCTCCAGCCGTCGACGCGTCGATCAAGCAAGTAGCTCCCCGTCCGCTCAAGGCCGACGCGGTGGCACCGGAAAAATTACCGGTTGCTCCGCCCGAAGTGGTTACCAGACCGGAACCGATCACGATGGAGCCCCCTAGCCTGGTCGTCGAAGAACGGGTTGTTCGGGTCGCGCCGAAAAAGGTCCAGTGGATCCAACTCGAGGACGATATTCCGTCGGAATCGGATGTTCTAGACGCACTGGTCAAGGACGGCCTTATCGATGAGTCGGAGAAATATACGGGACATGTCTTTACGGTCAGCTCGCCAAAGTCCGCCGATGGTCCGGTCGCCGCGGCGGCGGTAAATCCACCGCCACCTCCGCCAGTGGTTCCGGCGAAATCAGCGGACGGTCCGGTTAGATCCGTCGCCCAGGCATCGCCGTCACAAAACCCGCAGAGCGCCAAAACTCAGAAGCCCGCGGCAGCGAAGAAACCTGCTGCCGTCACCACAGCGGCTCGTGAAACGATCACGCGCCGGGCGGCGCCGTCGAGCGTCGTTGATCAGGAAGAGATCACGCTTGTCAGACCGCCCCGACAGATCCGGATCGATATCGACCCGCGCTCTCGCCAAACGGCATGGATTCCTCCCCGCCCGACGCCGGAATCGGATTTCTTCCCGACCCTTCTTGGCGATACCTCAAAGCCGGCGCACATTCCGATGCCGCCGACCGACGCAATGTTCTCGACTTACTACTCGGCACCCGTCAAGAAAACCGCGATCCCATATCGGACCGTGATGTTCGGAGGCGGCGTTCTGGTTCTGGTTGTGACGTTCTTGATAGGCGACGGTTTTGTCGGCGATCACGTTCAATCGAAGAACGAGTCAGTCGCGTCGAGGACAACCACCGCACCACGTGCGAAGAAAGTTCCGCCCATCAGCGCGAAGACGGAAACCGTTGTCGAGGAGACCGAGTTGAAGGCTTTGCCCGACAACGACCGGCTCACCCGGACGATTGCGGACAAGCCTGCATCGGTAGAAAAGACAGCGACGGTCGAAAAGACTGCTGCGGTAAAGAAGGATACGCCGAAGTCTACGACTCGGGACAACGCACCCTCGGCACGCTCGGTATCGAAACCGGCGACAACCGATTCGAAAGTGACCCGCGAACCCGTGCAGCAACCGCGTGTGCTCGGGGTAAAGTCTTCACCTCCCCAGACGAATCCGAATATCGCAACGCGCCCGCGTATCGTGAAGGTCCCGAAGTAACGAGTAGGACAGCCTGTTAGGCTGTCCTCGGTGAACCGACCGGGCCTTCCAGAGACGACGGGCTTAAAAGCCAATCTTCACATTCGCCGCCCGGCGATTTATTATTGCCTATGATCTTTCGACCCCCGAGCGTCATCGTTTTTCTGATCTTAC
Source organism: Pyrinomonadaceae bacterium (assembly GCA_035274235.1). Lineage (GTDB taxonomy): Bacteria > Acidobacteriota > Blastocatellia > Pyrinomonadales > Pyrinomonadaceae > OLB17. The sequence goes on along the minus strand of DATEOJ010000120.1, from coordinate 2,819 downwards.
TTTTTGTTTCTCCCGCCGCCGCTATTGATACAGGTTTCTTTTATCTTACGCAGGAACCTCTCGTGCGTATCGGTCTGGCGACAAACGCGAGTTCGGTTTCGATCACGACTGCCGACTCCCAACTCGTCGCGTACAGTCTTGAAGAACCCGACAGACTTCTCGCAACGAATCGCGTTTCCGTCTCCGCGCGTGCTTATCGACCACCCGAGGTCGAGAACTATCGTTTCGAAATTCAAAACATTGCGACTGCGGCGGAAGCCGACGATATTGCGAAGGATGTTCGCGAGCTGACGGAAGAAACTGCGCTCGTGAGCGTCGATCCCGCGACGAACACGTGGAAAGTGTGGATCGGTTCGATGAAGGAAACGCCGGAAGACGCCACCGCGTTCAAGACGATGCTTGTCGAGAAGGGATTCGAAGAAGCGGTGATGGTGACTGAGAAGAAGGTCGTTCACTCCGATGACGCAGTTGAACTGTCGCGGCAGCTGCGGACGGCGGGGAAGTCAGAGGTGCGAAGCATCATCAAGACCGGTTCGACGGCCGTCTCGGGTCCGGATATTGTAGAGACGAATCTGCGCGAGGTGATCGTAAACGGACCGAGCGAGCCGGCGAAATACGCATCGCTGAAGTCGGTGGCATTCGGGTCGATGAACGAACGCGCGAATCCGGTTCGTCTGAATGGCAAGGCTTACCGCGGACGTCTCGAGGTCTTCGTAAACTCGCGCGGCACCCTGACCGTTGTTAACGTTGTGCCGCTTGAAGAATATCTTCTCGGCGTCGTTCCTGCCGAACTCGGTCTGCCGCATATCGAAGCGCAAAAGGCACAGGCGATCGCGGCTCGGACATACGCAGTTGCGAATACGGACGGCTACGGGACGAAGGGTTTCGACATGGTTCCGACAGTATGGTCGCAGGTCTACAAAGGCGTATCGATCGAGACCGCGATGGGAACGCGTGCGGTTCGCGAGACTCGTGGTTTGGTCGCGACGTACCAGGGGAAGCCGATCATGGCTTACTTTACATCGACGTGCGGTGGGCGGACGGAGGATGTCGAGAATGTCTTCGATACGCGGGAGCCGTATCTCCGCGGGGTTGAGTGTTCGCTCGAGGGGCATCGCCACTTCGATCCATTCCTTGTAAAGACGAGTCGTGTGCCGGCGAAGCTTCGCAATGAGGAATATCTCGAGCTTGTTCGGTTGATGTCGATATTCGCGATAAATGGTTTTGTCCTGAACACGAATGAATTCACTGACGATTGGTTTGACGAAGAACCGACGGTGGTCGAGATGACGAGTTGGCTAAACCAACTCGCGCTCCGTTTTGGGAAACCGTTTCAGCCCGTGACGAAGGATACGGCGAGACCGCTCGACCTCGCTCGCATCATTGCGGCGTACGCCTACACTCCAGGGACCGCTGACACGCTCCTTACCGACTCCGACATAAATTATCATCTCTCGTTCGATGACGCGGCCGATGTTCCGAAGGAGCGTCGGGCAGAGCTCGCGATGTTGCTCCGCGACGGTTACTTCACGCTCCACGTCGACCTTACATTGAAACCGAACAAGAATTTTCGACGCGCGGATTTTCTGCGTCTGATCCGACAGATCTACGAAAAGAAAAAGTGGATGCCGAGTCTGCAGTCGGGGACGACGAAGGCGAGCGTTGATGGAAAACTTGTTTTGAGATCCGGGCGGAGTGAGCGAGCGATAGCGATCCGACCCGACGTTTTCCTGTTTAGGAAGTTCGGTGCGTCTTACTATCCGATCAAGGAAGCGGCATTGGTCGGCGGTGAGTCAGTTAATTATCAGCTCGACGGAAGCGGCAACGTGAATTATCTCGAGATCGAGCCGACCGACCTGCCGACATCTGCCGAGAACATGTCTCCGTTTACGAATTGGACGACAACGCTTTCGGCGAGTGCGGTGCAGTCGCGTCTCTCGCGGTATGTCCGCGGTATCGGCACGTTGTACGACGTACGCATTACGAGGAAGGGCTACTCGCGGCGTGCGGCCGAGATCGAGATCACCGGGTCGAACGGGATAAAAACTCTAAAGGGCGGAAAGATCCGTTCAGCGCTTCGACTAAAAGAACAACTGTTCGTCATGAACAAACGCTACTCGGGAAACACCGCGACGTCATACACCTTCACAGGCCGCGGCTGGGGCCACGGCGTGGGCATGTGCCAATACGGCGCTTATGGTCTGGCAAAGATGGGTGTGAAAGCCGACGAGATCATCAAGCACTACTACACGGGTGTTGATGTGACTAAGGCTTATTAGTCAAAAAAGACAACCTCGAGCGCAAACCACATTCGCAAGTCCGGAAGGACAGCTTGCTCCCGTCCGCGCCAACTTCAGAGCCCGCTCAGCTCGCGTAGTGAGCGACAGCATATAGCCCCCAGCGTGAGCTGGGGGTAAGCGTGAAACAACGAGCTCGCGTATGCGAGCGACAGATTTTGGCGGACGGTCTTTCGCCCGCCTACGCGGGCTTAGTTGGGTTTATGATCAATACCCCCAGCTAAGGCTGGGGCTAAATGCTTCCGCTCGCTACGCGAGCTGCGCTCGAGACCAAAGTTGGCGCCTATGGGCGAGAGCCTGGCATCTGCGGATCTCTGTGAGCGCCCGACGCACTCATAGCCCCGCAATCATATCCGCAAACTTCTGCGTCACCGTTTCAAATCCACTCGGACTCGGATGTAACTCATTTGCCCAATCCTTCTTGTTAGGCTTGAGGGTCCCGCGGAGGTCTAGATAGTGAACATGAGCGAATGCCGGGATCGCCGTCACGGTAGCAAGCATCGCGTTGAACCGGTCGATCAA
>DATEOJ010000119.1:0-3722 GCA_035274235.1 Pyrinomonadaceae bacterium | reverse complement strand
CGAGATCAATTGTTTTGCGAGTGAACCGCGCGAACCCTCGCCAAGGACTGTGACCTTCGAGAGGACCTCGACTCCGGGTTCGAAGTTCGCTTTCGGTTTGCCGTCCTTGTCGATTCCCTTGTCGCCTGTGCGAACACCGATGACCGCGTTGTTGTCGTCGAATATCAGATCTGCTCCGGGAAATTCCGGAAAGACATTGATGCCCGCCTCTTCGCATTTCTCCGCGAGCCATTCGCAGATCTTGCTAAGGCTGACGATGTACTTGCCCTTGTTTTTTAGCGGCGGAGGAACGATCGGAGCGTTTACCGAACTTCCGTCGGTGAGATACCAGAACGCATCTTCGACGACCACCGAATCGACGGGGCAGCCCTGCGCGAGAAAGTCGGGCATCAACTCGCGGATCGCGATCGGATCCATTACTGCACCGGAAAGAATGTGAGCGCCAACAAACGAGCCCTTCTCGATGATGCCGATCTCCAGATCAGGAATCTCCTGACCGGGGAGTCGGCCTGAAGCGACATACTCATTATGCTTCTTGATCTCGTTCTTGAGGTGTAGCGCCGCCGCAAGGTTCGCCGGTCCGGCACCGACAAACAACACATCCATCTCGATCTGTTCGCGTTCGATCATAATCAGGCGTAAGACGGGCTGTCAGCCCGTCGCTCCATGAAGAATGTAAGGCAAGTATAACAAATAAGGACGAGCTAACAGCCCATCTTACGACTCAAACTGCTTCTTCAAACTCTCGGTATACGGCGCACGAGCGACACCTTTTTCGGTGATGATCGCCGTTACGAGATCATTCGGCGTTACATCGAACCCGTAGTTACTAACTACCGCGTCATCGGGCGCGAGTTGAATCTCTTTAACATGCGTAACCTCGCGGATGTCGCGCTCTTCGATCGGGATCTCGTCGCCGGTAGGACAATTCAAATCAACAGTCGATAGAGGAGCGGCGACATAGAAAGGAATGCCGTGACGGTTCGCAAGCACCGCTACCATGTAGGTGCCGATCTTGTTGGCGACGTCGCCATTCGCGGCGATGCGATCGCTGCCGACAACCACGGCTTGCACACGGCCCTTCTTCATAACGTGGCCACTCATGTTGTCCGTGATCAGCGTGACCGGGATATCGTCCTGCATCAGCTCCCATGCCGTTAAGCGTGCGCCCTGAAGATACGGACGGGTCTCGTCGGCGATGACGGAAACGTGCTTACCTTGATCGACCGCACCGCGGATCACGCCGAGAGCGGTTCCCCACACACCACCCGTCGCAAGGGCTCCGGCATTGCAGTGGGTGAGCACGGTCGAATTGTCATCGATCAACTCTCCGCCAAACTTCGCGATCAGACGCTGCGACTCGATGTCCTCGTCGTGTATCGCCTTCGCGTCGGTGAGGAGAATCTGCTGGATCTCGGTGACCGACTTCCCTTCCGCTTTCGCCTTTTGGAAGGTCCGCTTCATGCGATCGATCGCCCAAAAGAGATTCACCGCGGTAGGGCGAGTTGCCGCGAGTATGTCGGAGACATACTCGAGCTCGTCCTCAAGGTCATCAACGTTTGTCCCGACGAACTGCTTCGCCCCGAGGGCGACACCATACGCGGCCGAAACGCCGATCGCCGGAGCACCGCGCACGACCATGTCTTTGATACCCGCGGCGACATCGTTGTAAGTGCGCAGCATCAACCATTTCTCTTCAGTAGGCAGCAGACGCTGATCAAGCATCCGCACACCTTCGTCGGTCCATTCAACTGGGATAATGTTTAAGTTCATTCTAATTCGGTGTTCGGTCTTCGGTCTTCGGTGTTCGGTGTTCGGTGTTCGGTCTTCGGCCTTCGGTGTTCGGTGTTCGGTCTTCGGTGTTTGGATCTTCGTTGTTGGTGTTTGGATCTTCGTTGTTCGGTCTTCGGTTCTTCCGCCTTCGGTTCTTCCGTCTTCCGTCTTAGGCAGCGTAGCGGACAGATGCTTTTAGCCTTGGGTGAAGCCCGAACGGCGAAGCCCACGGTAAGGTCCGTACATCGTTCGTTGCCGCGTCAGCGGCAAATGCACGGGCCCGATTCATTCATAACGTCGACCGCGTTTACCAAAACGGGCGTCGTTGTGCACCTGCCGCTGACGCGGCAGCGTCCTATTGTTACGGCGTACCGTGGGCTCCGCGAAACGCTCCACCCACGGCTAAAAGCATCTGTCCGCTACGCGGCCTAAAACCAAGGACCAAGGTTAAGACGAAAGGCCACACCAACTACCAATGCCCCCGACCACCGACCACCAACTGACCGCCGACCACTGACCACTGAAAGACAAATACTACGGAATTACGCCGCTCCTCGCAAAAATGTGAAACAAAAACCTCCGCTTCACGCGTTTCAAACGGGGCCTCTTATGCGAATCGAACACATCCTGGACAGCATTCACGCATCGGTCACTCATCGACGACCGCTGCAACTCTTTACTGTATTCACGCGGCTCTTGCTCGCCGTCGGCTTCATCCCGCCGAGCATAATTAAGATTCTGCACAAGCCGTTCACGGCACTTCCCGACTCGAATCCAGTCGGTCACTATTTCAACGCGCTCTACGACACTGGTTTCTACTACGAGTTCATCGGCTGGGGACAATTGATCGCCGCGTTGCTCCTGCTATTCCCGCGCACCGCACATCTAGGCGCGTTGATGTTTCTACCGATCATCGCGAACATCGCCGTCCTCACGACGTCGGTCGGGTTCGCAGGAACGTGGCTGCTTACTATATTCATGTCCCTCGCCGCGACGTGGCTTGTTGCATGGGAGTATGACCGTCTCAAACCGATTCTGTTCGGGAAGCGAAATGAGCGGGCGCTCAAAGTCCCTCTACAATTCGTTTCGATCCCGCTCTTCTTTGCGGTAGGCGGTGTGGCGATGGGAGTGTTGTGGTGGCTTATCCGACTCGGCAACTTCTCAAACTATCTTGTCATCGGAGCGGGTCTCGCGGGCTTTGGTTTTGTTTTCGGACTCGCGTTCGCACTTCATTACCGCTTCATGCGCGTCGGAGAACTCGAGTCGGCGGATGATACACTTCGATAAATGATCGAGCGTTTGCCGAATGGCATTATCGTAAAATCCGGAGACATTACCGACGAGGCTGTCGACGCGATCGTCAACGCGGCGAACTCAAGTCTGCTGGGCGGTGGTGGAGTCGACGGTGCGATCCATCGCCGCGGAGGTCCCGCGATACTTGAAGCGTGCAAACTCATCCGCGCTACACAATATCCAAACGGACTCCCAACCGGCAATGCAGTGATCACTACGGGCGGAGCTCTTCCGGCAAGCCATGTGATCCATACCGTTGGACCGATCTACGGTAGGAACTCAGGCCGCGACGCCGAGCTGCTCGCTGCCTGCTATAGCAACTCGATCGAGCTCGCGGTCTCGCGTGAACTCACGTCGATTTCCTTTCCCTCGATCTCAACCGGTGTATACGGGTATCCGAAACACGAAGCGGCATCGGTAGTCCTTCAAACCGTATCGATCGCGGCAGAACAAAATCCCGCTTTGAAGCTAACGCTCGTCTTTTTTTCGGAGGCAGATGCGGAAACGTTTATTAAGAGCGCGGTTATCAGGTGACGATTCGGTGTTACTTCAAGGTCGTCCGTGTATTTAGTGATTAGGCTTGGTCCGACTCATGGAACACCGGAAGACCCGAAGAAACCCCGAAAAAATCCCCGCGGAACTAGTTTGCCCCTCAA
>DATEOJ010000118.1:0-2266 GCA_035274235.1 Pyrinomonadaceae bacterium | reverse complement strand
ATCGATCCATGCTGATGAGCGGTGCCTCGCCGTGGCTCGAAGCGATCCCTCCGCCCGCCAGCATGGAAGTAACGACTGCGAAACTCAGCAACGACCTGCTGAGAGATTTCAATCTGTTGTTCATATACCCCCCTCCTAAGTTGGTGTCTGGGTATTCGTGCGGAAGAGGGATAGTGGATTCAGGTTATTAACGCAGAGAGCGCCGAGGTATGCGAGAGGTTGCAGGACCACAGGCAGTACCGCCTGCGTTAGCGGGTGGTCGAGAGTCGGCCACGAAGGACGTTGACCTCAACCTCGGCGCCCACCACCAGCTAACGCGGGGCGGTACTGCCCTCCGCGATCTCCGCGGTCTCTGCGTTAAACCCGCCGCGATGCGTAATACTCCGCGTTTTGATATGGTATTTATTCGCTTTTTTTGGAATGAAGTCTGAGAACATTAGAAATTTTTCGATCATCGCCCATATCGACCACGGGAAATCGACCCTGGCCGATCGGATCCTTCAACTCACCGGAGCCGTAGCCGAGCGCGATATGGAGGCGCAACTCCTTGATGACATGGATCTCGAGCGCGAGCGTGGCATCACGATCAAGGCTCACGCGGTCCGACTCGATTACAAGGCGAAGGACGGAAAGCAATACGTCCTGAATCTGATCGATACGCCGGGGCACGTCGACTTTAGTTACGAGGTCTCGCGTTCGCTGTCCGCGTGCGAAGGCGCTCTGCTCATTGTCGATGCGTCACAGGGCGTCGAGGCACAGACGCTCGCTAACACTTATCTCGCGATCGAAAACGACCTCGAGCTCGTACCGGTTCTCAACAAGATCGACCTTCCGTCGGCCGAGCCGGATCGAATAAAAGAACAGATCGAGAACATCATCGGTCTCGATACGAGCGACGCGGTCCTAACGTCGGCGAAGACCGGTATAGGTGTCGAGGAAGTCCTCGAGGCGATCGTCGCAAAAGTTCCGCCGCCGAAAGGCGACCGCAACGCACCGCTCAAGGCGTTGATCTTCGATAGCTGGTACGACTCGTATCGCGGCGTGATCGTTCTCTACCGGATCATCGACGGCACGATCAAGAAAGGAACCAAGATCAAGTTCTTTAACACCGGTCGCGAGTACCTCGTCGAGACGATCGGTGTCAACCGTCCGCGTCCGACGCCCATCAACGAGCTTGGTCCGGGCGAGGTTGGATTTTTAACCGCGTCGATCAAGACCGTCGCCGATGTACAGATAGGCGACACGATCACCGAAGCGGCACGTCCGGTCGACAAACCGTTCCCCGGTTTTCAGGAAGTAAAGCCGATGGTGTTCGCCGGTCTTTATCCGACCGACTCCGCCCAGTACGAAGATCTTCGCGACGCGATGGAGAAGCTTCGTCTGAATGATGCGTCGTTCTTTTTCGAACCTGAATCCTCGACGGCGCTCGGTTTCGGATTCCGCTGCGGATTTCTCGGTCTGCTTCACATGGAGATCATCCAGGAGCGACTCGAACGCGAGTTCAATCTCGATCTGATCACGACTGCTCCAGGTGTGCGCTATCGAGTGACGACCACCGACGGCGAGGTCGCCGAGATCGATTCCCCGTCGAAGATGCCCGACACCGGTCGCATCGTGAAGATCGAGGAACCGTTCATCGAAGCGACGATCCTGACGAACGATTCATTTCTAGGTGGCATTCTTCCCCTCCTCGATGAGAAGCGCGGTGTGCAGAAAAAGTTTGAGTACGTCACGAAGGACCGCGTGATGCTCGTCTATGAGTTGCCGCTCAACGAGATCGTTTTGGATTTCTACGATCGTCTGAAGTCGGTCTCGCGCGGTTATGCTTCGCTCGACTATCATCTGTCGGGTTATCAAGCGAGCAAACTCGTGAAGCTCGACGTCCTCGTCTCGGGCGAACCGGTCGACGCGCTTTCGCTCATCCTTCACACCGACACCGCAACCGCGAAGGGCCGCCTGCTCACTGCGAAGATGAAGGAGCTCATCCCGCGACAGATGTTCGAAGTCGCGATCCAGGCCGCGATCGGCAACAAGGTCATCGCCCGCGAAACAGTGAAAGCGATGGGCAAGAACGTCATCGCCAAATGCTACGGCGGCGACATCTCGCGCAAACGCAAACTTCTCGAGAAACAGAAAGAGGGCAAGAAGCGGATGAAGAAAGTCGGGCGTGTAGAGATCCCGCAAGAGGCTTTCTTGGCGGTGTTGAAGGTTAACGAGAGTTAGATTCTTAGGCTTCGCAGCTCGCGTAGCGAGCGAAAGTACATAG
>DATEOJ010000117.1:0-5535 GCA_035274235.1 Pyrinomonadaceae bacterium | reverse complement strand
TAGCGGAGCCAGGTCATCCGGCGGTCGTGCCAAACCACAAGAAGGCAGAACTACCCAAACAACCTCGGCAATCTTCTCTGAAAATTCTTAGGCAACAAGATCTCCATCGCATCATCGACGGTGACGATGCCGGCGATGTCGCCTTCGTCATCGATCACAGGAAGTGCGAGGAGATTGTATTCGGCGATCGTCTGGGCGACTTCCTCTGCGGAGTCGCCGGGATGAGCCGCCCGGAATTCGCTTCGCATCACATCCGACAACGGACGCGTCGGATCGGCAAGGATCAAACTCCTCAAAGTGACCACACCCGAAAGTTTCCACGAACCCTCTTCCTCGACGACATAGAGGTAATAGAGCATGCCCGGTGTCTCCGCCATCTCGCGAAGACGCGCGATCGCTTCGCCGGCAGTGAGCGACTTTGGAAAGACGATAAACTCGGTCGTCATCAACCCGCCGGCGGTGTCGTGCTCGAAATGCATCAACTCGGCGACGTCGGCCTTCTCATCTTCTTCCATGAGGTCGAAGAGTTCCTGGGCCTTGTCGTCATCCATCTCGTCGAGGACGTCGACCGCATCGTCCGGAGACATCTCTTCAAGAATATCCGCGGCGCGTTCTTCGTCCATCTCTTCGAGGATGCGAGCTTGAGCTTCGGTCGACATCTCCTCGAGCGTGTCGGCGGCGGTCTCGTTGTCAAGACTCTCGACGACCTCAGTTCGGTGGATCGGCGAGAGAGTTTCCGCGAGCTGCGCGATCTCGACCGGATGCAGGCGGGAGAGTTTGTCCTTTGAAGATTTCAGCTGCACGGTGACCGTCGCGGTATCGGTCGCGAGATATCCGACGTCGGCCCAGTCGAGGACTTCGACCGCGCGTTTGCTTCCGTAAAAACCTTTCGGCATCAGGCGTCGGACAAATCCCTGGAGACTGACGTCGGCACCGGTCACGCGCCAGAAATCTCCGACGTCGATCAGTTGGACGTCGTTGACGCGAACGACTCGTTTGCCGTCGACATCGATGAGCTGATTGTCGAGGACGTCTTTTGCGAGAAGCACTTCGCCTTCGCGTCGGACAAAAGGAGTGAGATCGAGTTTCGCCGAGCTCATCTTTGCACCGCTCTGACTTAATTCAGCAATGTTGCGTCTCGGGATGAAAAAGTTTCGCCGCCTAAGCCGAGCGACAACACCGATCACCGGCGGGTAATCGTCCTTGCCGTACCGAACCATCACATCGCTGATCGTCGCGATCTTGTCGTTGCGTGCGTCGAATATCGGCTGACCGATGATCTGCGAGACGTAGAGCATTACGGGTAAGATTAGCCCAACTACCCTGATTGCCGAAACTCGGATGCCAGCCACATTCGCAGTCCGGAAGGGTAGCTCTGCTCCCGCTGTCACATTCCCAGAAGACATTCATATTCCGGGAATGTAATAGCGGGAGCAGAGCTACCCTTCCGGACTGCGAATGTGGCCGGCGCCCGAGATCTGCCCTCGTCCGAGAATTCCCTTTACTCCAACAAACTCGAGATGTTATCCTGTCAATCCGCTGTGATAAACAGCGTTGGCAACCTGCCAAACTAAGGAAACGCAGCAATTTTCAGCGTTTCTTTAAAAGGGCCCTCGATTTCGAGGCCACTCACCCGCATAAGAAGTACAACTTGGACCAGACAGCCGGCTTTCACCCATGAAGAAGACCTGCCTCATTACACTGCTTTTCGGTCTACTCTCCGTCTCGGCGTTCGCTCAGACAAAGACTCCAACCTTCGATAATTTCGATCGCACTCAAGGCGTCCAGGTTTTCAGACCCGAACCTCCTCCTGTACTCAACAGTCTAAAAAAAGGTAAACGCGGACGGATGAAAGTCGTCGTCGAGGATAAGCTCGTCAAGAAGACCGGCCAGACCGCGTCGGTTACCGATGGGCTCGCGAGTCGGGATCTTCCGACGAGCAGACTCGCGATGGGAACGAGCACGAGTCTCAAGGGATTCACGACTGGAAATCCGATGTACGATTCGTACATCGTCGAGTCGAGCAGGCGATACAACATCGACCCGCTCCTGATCTACTCGCAGATGCACCAGGAGTCGTCGTTCAAAGTTCGTGCAACATCGAACAAAGGTGCGAGCGGTCTGATGCAGTTGATGCCCGCGACCGCACGACGGTTTGGCGTGACCAGCATCTACGATCCGAGACAGAACATCGACGCCGGTATTAAGTACATGCGTTGGCTGCTCGACACATTCAACGGCGACGTCGTACTCGCACTTGCGGGTTACAACGCCGGCGAGGGCGCCGTGATGAAGTACGGCTATAACATCCCGCCGTACCGCGAAACACAGGAATACGTCAGACGCATCTCGTCGCGTTACAACGCGATCTCCGACGGACGATACATCCATGCTCGTTCGGTTGGCAGCCAATCGGCGAAGGTTATTCAGAAGGATGCCCGCCCGCTGGCCGTCTACGAACCCAACGTCTTGGCCATCCGCACCGCCGATGGCAAGATGATGCTAATGAATCAATAAGTTCACACCGTCTCACTTCTCTCCTCCATAGCCATGGCGGCTGGTTTCGACCAGCCGCTTTTTTTCTGTATGATTTCGAATATGTTCTGCTCATCGTGCGGGAAAGAAAATTCCGATGACGCCGCTTTCTGTCAGAAGTGCGGACGTTCGTTCGAGGCTGAAGAAGAAACGAAGGTCGCGACGCGCTCATCGACCGCGCTCGACAATCAGCGGATCTTCTCCATAACACCGACTCTTAAGTTTGTGTATGTCGGATACGTCCTTGCGGTACTGGGGGCGTTCCTGCTGGTCGGTGTTGTCAGCGTGTTTCTGACATCGATGGTCGGAGTCTGGGCGAGCGTGATACTCGGTATGGCGTTGCTTCTCGTCCCGCTCTTCTTTCACATCCGGAAGAAACTCGTCCGTTATACGCTCACCGACGCGACGATCGAGATCGATCGCGGTCTGGTTTCGCGTACGACACAGAACATTCCTCTGCGTCGAGTGCAGGACATCACCGTCTCGGCAAGCGTTATGCAACGGATGCTCGGCATCGGGAACCTGATCGTCGACAATGCGAGCGAGGACGGCGGCAAGGTCGTACTCGAGGGCATCGACTCGCCGAAGAAGTATGCGGATCTGATGTTGCAGCAGTTGCGACGGCTCGAAAAGTAGTTCACCGCAGAGACGCAGAGACGCAGAGTAATATTCTCTGCGTCTCCGCGTCTCGGCGGTAAATTCATATGAAACGAATATTCGTCACGGGTGGAGCGGGGTTTATCGGGTCGGCGTTTGTCAGACTTGTGCTCGCGCAGAATGATGACATTGAAGTCGTCAACTACGACGCCTTAACTTACGCCGGAAACCTCGAGAATCTCAGCGGGATCGACGACACGCGTCACACTTTTATCAAGGGCGACATCTGCGATCGCGAAGCAGTGCTCGCCGCCGTCCCCGAGAATTGCGACGCCATCTTCAACTTCGCTGCGGAATCGCATGTCGATCGCAGCATTCATTCTGCCGATGAGTTTCTGCGGACAAACATAATCGGGACCCAGGTCCTCCTCGACGCTGCGCGCGAAAAGAAAGTTCGTCGATTCATTCAAGTATCTACCGACGAGGTGATGGGAAGCTTACCCGATGCGAGCGACGACTTCTTCACGGAAGAGTCATCGCTACAACCAAACTCACCGTATGCTGCGTCGAAGGCGTCAGCTGAGTTTGTTGTTCGGGCGGCCCGCGAGACCTTTGGCGTCGACACTGTCATCACGCGATGCGGTAATAACTACGGACCGCGACAGTTTCCCGAGAAGCTCATCCCGCTGATGATCTCGAATGCGATGAACGATGATCCGCTGCCGATCTATGGCGATGGGAGGAATGTCCGCGACTGGATCTTCGTCGACGACCATTGCCGCGCGATCTGGTTGGCGTATGAAAAAGGCGAGGCGGGTGCGGTGTATAACATCGGTGCCCGAAACGAAAAGCAAAATCTCGACGTCGTCCGTTCCATCCTCAGCAGCCTTGGAAAGCCGCAGGAGTTGATCACATTTGTCACGGACCGCCTCGGTCATGATCGTCGCTACGCCATCGATCCGGCGAAGGCAGAGAATGAACTCGGTTGGAAGCCTGCCGTGACATGGGAAGACGGATTGGCTCTAACGATCGACTGGTATCGCTCGAATCAGGATTGGGTCAACCACATCCGCAACGGCGAGTATCGCAGTTACTATCAAGCGATGTACGGGAAAGCGCTGAGTTAAGTGTGAGCTGTGAGCTATGAAGTATGAACGATGAGGCTCCGCCGGCGCACCGGGTCTAGCTCACCGTTGAAAGCTCTTAGTTCATAGCTCATACTTCACACCTCATACTTACTTCATGAAGGTCCTCATTACAGGTGCAAACGGTATGGTCGCGGGTGCGGCGCGGGCGCATTGTGAGTCCATCGGCGATGCGGTCGTCGCGTTGACGCGTCAGGAAATGGACATTGCCGACCGCGATGCCGTCTTTCGCGTGATCGAAGGTGAACGTCCAAACGCGATCCTGAACTGCGCCGCTTACACCGACGTCGACGGCGCCGAAACGAATGTCGACGCGTCGAGGCATGCCAACACTGATGGCGTTCAATTTCTCGCTGAGGCATCGCGCGAGTTCGATGCGCGCTTTATTACCATTTCGACAGATTACGTTTTCGATGGCGACTATGCCGGTTTTTACACGGAGGACGCCGCTCCGAATCCGCGCGGCATCTATGCCGAAACGAAGTACAACGGAGAACTCGCGGCCGCGAATGCGAATGATCGCTCGGTGATCGTCCGCTCGGGATGGATCTACGGAAGCGGCGGCACGAATTTTCTCAGCGTCATGCATCGCCTGCTTGCGGACGGGAAGCGCATCAAGGCTATAAAAGACTCCTACGGAACGCCTACCTACGCACACGACCTCGCGAAACGTTTGCGCCAACTTGCCGCGACCGACGCGACTGGCGTCGTTCATGTTACGAATGCCGGCGATGGCACTAGCTATCTCGGATTCGCAGAAAAGGTATGCGAGGTTGGAGGCTTCGACCCGAACTTGATCGAAGCAGTCTCTCACGAAGATCTCAAGCGTCCCGCGCCGCGACCCGTAAGTTCGAAGCTTGCGAGTGTCCGACTGGATAGTCTGAGCTTGCCGCCGCTTCAGTATTGGGCGGATGCGTTGTCGGCGTTCATGGCGAGCGAGTCAGCGACTTCTTCGGCAAAGAAAGAGGGATAGTAGTAGGTATCAGCCTATAGCTAAAAGCAAATACTCAAACTAGTCCGGTAGCTAACACCTCGCTCCAACAAAAAAGAAGGCAGCCAACCGACTGCCTTCTTTCCTTATTGCTTACTGCTTACTGCTTATTGCTTATTGCTTACTGCTTATGCTTATTGCTTATTGCTTATTGCTTATTGCTTATTGCTTACTGCTTACTGCTTACTGCTCTCCGTCCGATGCATCTCCACGTCTTCCATCATCGGCGTCGAGGTGTCCTCTTCACTCTTCGCATAGTACTCGTAG
>DATEOJ010000116.1:0-10908 GCA_035274235.1 Pyrinomonadaceae bacterium | reverse complement strand
TTGAAGGACCGGGCTCGTTACCTTGGCGCAAACTTTCGATTTGGAAAAGACAGTGAGCGGTTCGGTTACGAAGGTAGCCAGTACGGCGACGAAACGCTGCCGCTAGAGATGGTTCCCGAATTTCTTCGTCGCAGCGATCTGAGCGACTGGATATTCTCGTTTCAGATAAAGGATGAACGCGCGTTCGTGCACTCGGTCGAACGCTGGCATCAGACGTCCTCACCGGCGTGGCTAATGGCGGCGATCACTAAGGCGAAGATAGATTCGCCCGGACTACCGCGTCTGATGGAAGACGCGCAAAAAGTTACGCGTTCTTCACCGTCGTTCGCGACCGTCGCATATCATCTCGCTCGCTTGATGATAGAGCAGAACAAACCGACGGAGGCTCGAAAACTCCTCGACGAGATCCTTGTCTCCGGCTTTGCACGGCTTCCGATCTCAGCTCGTAATTCCTTTCTCGAACAACGAATGCTTGTCGCGACCAGCTTCGGCGAGTTTCTAAAATTTGGTTTGCGAAGGCCGATGACCTGGGACAGCGACGGGCAGTACGGCACTCTGCGCGAATTCATGGAGGAGCAGAAGAAATGGTGGAGCGCCGAGAACAATACTGAGACGAGAGAAGAATACATCCGCGGTATTGAAGATCAGTTTCGCGACACACTGCCATGGGATGAACGCGACATGTTCAACCAGTACACGGCCGATATCATTAACCGTCACTTCCCTCTCGACGCCCTTGCGCAGACCGCACTCAGTCCTGAACTCCCCGACTATATTCGCGAGTCGTTGGTGTTGAGCGTTTGGGCTCGAGCGGTCCTTCTCAATCGACGGGACGTCGCTTTGAAGTTCGCCGCGGAAGCGATGAAGCAGCCCGCCTTATCGGAATCGTTCTCACACATCGTGAACGCGAAGACCGAACCAGCTCGACGTTTGGAAGAGCTTTGGGTCCTGCTCAAGCATCCGAAGATTTCGGTTTTCGTAAATAGCGGAATGATGACGACAGGAGAAGAAGAGGCAACGAGTTGGGAGGATGGCTGGTGGCATGAGCCGTCCGATACGGAATATGTCGGCGAAGAAGAAGTACCGAAGCGTCTGCCGAAGCCGCCGTTTATAACGAAGCTTCAATCCGCGAACGCCACGAAAGAACGCAAGCAGATCGTTGCATTGGGTGATGCGGAAACCTACCTCACGGATCGGGTCTTCGAATGGGCAGCACGAGCGCCGCGCGATCCTCGCATTCCGGAGGCGCTTTACTTAATCGCCGTGATAAATTTCCAGACCAAATACGGAAACGGCGTAGAGGAAAGCCACCAAAAAGCGATTACACTTCTCGAACAAAAATACGCAAACAGTCCGTGGACGGCGAAAGCAAAAGCCGCAGAATTTTGAAACTTACGGATAGCTTCAAGTCGTCTTACTGGCAACCGAATCGCTCCGAGAGTACACTAACGCGTGTTCACGGACGTAGAAAGTAACGCATGATCGAACCGGGTAAAGTACTGCAACAGCGATACAAGATCGATCGTCAGATCGGGCAAGGCGGTATGGGTGCGGTCTATGTGGCGACGGACGAACGGTTCGGCAGTGTCGTTGCGATCAAAGAGACGCTGTCGATGGACGCCAACTATCGCAAAGCGATAGATCGCGAAGCTCGTCTGCTGAACAGTCTCAAGCATGTGGCGTTGCCCCGCGTAAGCGATCACTTCATCGAGGAGAACGGTCAGTTCATCGTGATGGAGTACATCTCGGGTGAAGACCTCGGTCACGTCCTTGAAGAAAGCCACAAGCCGTTCCCGGTCGAACAAGTATTAACGTGGGCCGACCAACTTCTCGACGCTCTCGACTTTCTTCACAACCAGGTCAATCCGGTCATCCATCGCGATATCAAACCGCAGAATTTGAAAGTCACCCCGAAGGGTCAGATCATCCTGCTCGACTTCGGACTCGCGAAAGGAAACGTTACCGACGCCGGACACCAGACAGCGGCAAAAAGTATTTTTGGTTACTCGCGAAACTACGCGTCGCTCGAACAGATCCAGGGCACCGGCACCGATCCGCGGAGCGATCTCTATTCGCTCGCGGCGACGCTGTATCACTTGTTGACGAATACTGCTCCCGAAGATGCACTCACTCGTGCGATGGCGGTGTTAAGTCGTCAGCGTGATCCGCTCATGCCGGCGCATCAGATAGTCGAAGACGTCCCGACCGGAGTCGCGTACGTTCTGCAGCGTGCACTCGATCTTGATGCGGCCCAGCGACCCGCATCAGCCGCGGCAATGCGCGAAATGCTTCGCGAGCACGAGAAGTACGAGAGCGTTGCGGCGACGGTGGTCGATTTTCCGATTGCCGCAAGCGCGAATATTCATTCGCAGCACACGAGACTGATGCCCGGCGCGACGGTCGGGGACACCCCATACAACACCGATGTAAAGACGGAGATAATGGGTACTACTCCGTCACCCGTCACATCTCTTCGGAGCGATCCGCAGGCGATGCCGAAGCCGAAACGCAAATTCAGTTTCGCGACCGCGGCCATCGCAACTATTCTTCTCACCGTGTCGATCGGAGCTGCCGGCTACTTTGTTTACCCTGAGCTGTTCGAGATGTCGGTGACAGTCAGTCCCGAACCGCAGACCGCGGTGCCGGTTCCCGAAGAGGTGAGATCGATCGCAGTCGATACGAACGCAGCCGCTGGAGCGATCGCGAACACCGGTACTGACCAGGCGTCAGGCGTGACGGCCAATTCAGCAAACGTGACTCCCGCTAACCCCGTCATCAAGCCGACCGACCAGGCTAAAACGGCACGCGGTTCCGGCTCGGGTTCCGCAAGCAATGCCGCTCCGGCACGCGACCCGAACAAGGTCGTGGTCGACGGTGAAACGATCTACATGGGCGACATGAAGATCACGGACGACAAGATCGAAACGCCGGACAGTATCATCGACGACAACGGCGTCACACCGAAGGTGCCGCCACAGCCTGGAATGCGCAATCGGCGAATGATCCCCGCTCCCGACCTTTCTCATCTCACACCTGAACAACGTAGAAGAGTCATGAGAGCTCTTCGTCGCAACAACGTGATCATCGTCAGACCGACGCCGACTCCATACTAAAAAACCGGACCCATTTCAGGTCCGGCTTTCACATAAGAAATATTGCT
This sequence comes from Pyrinomonadaceae bacterium, assembly GCA_035274235.1. Lineage (GTDB taxonomy): Bacteria > Acidobacteriota > Blastocatellia > Pyrinomonadales > Pyrinomonadaceae > OLB17. The sequence continues at coordinate 7,748 of DATEOJ010000116.1, read as the reverse complement.
GGGTTATTAAGCTCGCTGCTCGACGAGTTCGTCCGACTTCATCAAAGCCTCGATCGGAAATGAAGCTGTCACAAATCGAAGATGTAAACGTGTGCGGTCATCGGTGCCCTTCTGGCGATTGCATACGACCGCGAGTCCGGAGAAGTCGTACTTCTCGCTGATGAATTTGACGCGGTCGCCAATACCGACTTCCAGCGTCGTAAAAACCGCGGCACCGCTTCGACTAACGTTCTCAGCCGTCGTCCGTTCGCCGCCGAGCGAACCGTCCTTGCGGTCGACGAGTGCAAGATAAAGATCCACGGGCGTCCAAAATCTTACATCCGCGCGTTTCTTAAACTCGCTTACGGCCTCTTGAACCCTCCAAAGTCCGTCGTCATCGACGCCGGCGATCCGATACTGCTGCAACGGATTCTTCTGATGGCTCGACGGTTCCTTCTTACCAATAAACGCAACGCCAATCTGAAATTTGGCAGCACCGTCACCGTTCATTGGTGCGCAATGCTGGATCAATCCCCAGACCCGGTAGAACTCCTTATCGAAGTCGTAGCACCGCATGTGAGACGGCATCGGAATCATCAACGACACCAACGTCCCCGCCTCCAGTGGTCGCGGCAAGTTAAAACTCGCGCCCGTGGGCGAAACACTTATTAGATCAGCGACCTCCTTCCACTGGCCACCGCCAGCACCGTCCCTCGCCTTTACAACTGCATACAACGACATAGAGGTAAGGGCTGCCTTACTACGCGGCAGCTCAGAGCAGACTGACATTTACCAACTCCTTGAAAGATAGATCAGACACCATACCGCTAACAAAATACTGATTAGCTACTCGATTCCATCAAGCGGGAACATATGATCGACGAATTCGAGATGAAGCCTGATTATTCCGTCGTTACCGAGGTGTTTGCCGCGGACGATCGAAATGATACTCAGATCGTGACGTTCGCTTTTTACCCGTAGAAACGCCCCGGGTTCGATATTAAATGAGGTAAATACAGCTGCTCCACCGAGGCTGATGTTCTCTGTAACACTTACTTCGCTCGCCGCAACATCGCCGTTCTCATCCAACATCTCCAAAAGTAGAGATTCGGGTATCGCGAAGCGGGTATGTCGTCTTAGATGTACCGGCAGATCTGCATCCCCCTCTGCGTGTGAATCCGCTTCGACGAGTTGCCAGAGGCCGCCGTCGTCGCGGGTCGCGAGATCGTACAACTTTGACGGATTATCGAGATACGATCCCGGTGGATTCTTCCCGACAAACGCGACGCCAAGAGCGTAGCTGTGGGCGACACCACCATTACCATCAGTCAGCGGAACACAACGTCGGACCAATGCCCAGATCCGGTACTGCGGCTCGAGATAATCGTAACATCGCAGCTGTCGCGGCATCGGCACGCTGACCAGGAGAAGACGCCCACGCTTTACCGGCCGTTTCAACTTGAACCCTGCGCCAAAGGCTGAGATGTCTTCGAGCCGAGTGATCTCGTTCCAACCCAACTTACTATCGACCTTGACCTCAACTCGGGCAGGTAAGGCCAACGGGTAACGTTGAATACGGCGATTGTCTGCTTCGTTTGTAACGGTGGACATGAGCTTAGGTGAACCTGTAGTTACTTCGGGAAAAGAGGCTCGGAAAAGTTTGTATTCTGAAGAATTTAGCGAGGTCTTGCAGAGGAAGGGGCAAGTTGCTAACCAGGCTTACGGCCTGTAGAATAGAGCATAACATTTAGAGCCTTTTTATTCCAAGGTTTTTTTAGTGCCCACTGGTCACTCCTAATCACCGCAACTTAAGAAAGAACTGGATTTTTCATGGATTCACTGTTAGAACGCAACCAAGTAAACATCGACGATGAGATGCGTCGTTCGTATCTCGATTACGCCATGTCCGTCATCATCGGACGAGCGTTACCCGATGTCCGTGACGGACTCAAACCGGTCCATCGCCGAGTGCTCTGGGCGATGCACGAGCTGGGTAACACCTACAACAAGGCGTACAAGAAATCGGCGCGTGTAGTCGGAGATACGATCGGTAAATATCACCCGCACGGTGAGAGTGCCGTCTATGACACCGTCGTCCGTCTCGCACAGGACTTCTCGATGCGGTACACGCTGATCGACGGCCAGGGAAACTTCGGCTCGGTCGATGGCGACAATCCGGCCGCAATGCGATACACCGAGGTCCGGCTTCAGAAACTTGCAAACGAGATCCTCGCTGACATCGAGAAAGAGACAGTAGATTTTCAGCCAAATTACGACGAATCGCTCGCTGAACCGAAAGTGATGCCGGCCCGCTTTCCGAACCTGCTCGTCAACGGTTCGGAAGGTATCGCGGTCGGAATGGCGACCAAGATCCCGCCGCACAATCTTACGGAGATCATCAACGCGGTTATCGCTCTGGTCAACAAACCGGAGATCACGATCGACGAGCTGATCAAGATAGTCCCGGGCCCTGACTTCCCTACTGCAGGCTTTATCTACGGCCGTGAAGAGATCCATCGTGCATACCGCGAAGGCCGCGGCATCATTCAGGTCCGAGCCAAAGCCGCGATCGATCGCATCGGTCGTGCCGAACGGGAACGTGACGCCGTTGTTATTACCGAGATACCGTACCAGGTTAATAAGGCCCGGCTCATTGAAAAGATTGCGGAGCTTGTGCACGAAAAGCGTCTCGAGGGCATTTCGGAGCTTCGTGACGAGTCGAGCCGCGAGGGTATGCGGATCGTCATCGAACTGAAGCGTGATGCGGTACCTCAGGTAGTTCTCAATAAGCTCTATAAACTGACGCCACTTCAGTCGTCGTTCGGAATCATCAACATCGCGATCGTCGACGGTCAACCGCGACTGCTCAACCTCAAGGAGATGCTCGAGCACTTCTTCGAGTTCCGCCGCGAGGTTGTGCGTCGCCGAACGCAGTTCGAACTGCGAAAGGCTCAAGCCCGGGCTCACATTTTGGAAGGCTTGAACAAGGCCATCGACGCGCTTGATCACATCATCCCGTTGATCCGCAACTCGCGCTCGGTCGATGAAGCAAAGTCGTGGTTGACCGCGGCAAACTTCGACACGCTGACTGAGGTCAAAAAATGGCGCGGCATTACGGGCGACAAGTCGCAGGATGCGTTCCTAAAGGATCTCAAGAAGGTCATCTCGAGCCTCGGATTCTCCGACATCCAGGCGCAGGCCATCCTGGATCTCCAACTGCGTCGACTGTCCGCACTCGAGCGTCAGAAGATCCTCGACGAGTACGAAGCACTTATCAAACACATCGCCGAACTCGAGAACATTCTCGCGAATGAAAATGTGTTGAGACAGGTGATCATCGACGAACTCGAAGAGGTTAAGAAGAATTTTGGCGATGCCCGACGGACAGTCATCGTCGATGCGGACGCGGAGTTCAACATCGAGGACCTGATCAAGGACGAGGACGTCGCGATCACGGTTACGAAGGCGGGCTACATCAAACGCACACCAGTTTCGACCTACTCACGGCAGGGCCGCGGAGGAAAGGGCCGACTCGGTGCGACCGCGAAGAACGAGGATTTTGTCGAACATCTTTTCATCGCTTCGACGCACGCGTACCTGATGATCTTTACTGACGACGGTCAGGTCTACAAGATCAAGGTTCACGAGATCCCGGAAGCCGCCGCAGCCGCACGCGGTAAGGCGGTCGTCAATCTGGTTCAGTTGTCGAGCGAAAGGAAACTTGTCGCGGTTATGCCCGTGCGTGATTTCGGTGAGGAGGTCTATCTCACTTTTGTCACGAAGCAAGGCGTGATCAAGAAGTCAGCTCTTGGCGACTTCCAGAACATCCGCGTCAACGGCATCAACGCGATCAACATCGACGAAGGCGACGAGCTTCTCGATGTGATTCGCACCGATGGCAAACAGCAGATCTTTATCGCGACGCACGACGGAATGGCGGTTCGATTTAACGAGTCGGACGTTCGGCCGATGGGCCGTGCAGCACGCGGCGTCCGCGGCGTGAACCTGCGTAAGGGTGACAGCGTCGTGTCGGTCTGCGCAGTTTCAAAGGAAGGAACCGAGAAGATCCTTTCGATTTCCGAGAACGGGTTCGGCAAACAGACGATCGTCAGCAGCTATCGTCTAACGAAACGCGGCGGCAAGGGCGTCATCAATATGAAGGCGACCGCAAAGACCGGAAAGGTCGTCGCATCATTCCCGATCGAGGAGGACAGCGAGATCATGATCATTACACAGCAAGCGAAGTTGATCCGTCTCGGTGTCGACAAGATCCGCGAGACAGGTCGGAGTGCCCAGGGCGTGACGCTCATCAAGACCGGTGACGACGATCTGGTCACGAGTGCTTCACTTCTGGCAGTTGCTGAAGAGGAAGACGACTAGTACTTCTTCAAACTATAGTTGTTCCAAACAACGCCCAGTTCGAAACGAGCTGGGCGTTCTTTTTTAGAACTGTGTCGCCTGTCCTGGTTGACCACACGCAGACTTATTTCACTTATGATCTCGGCGACATGGGTAGGACAGGCATTCGCGCCCGTCCTCCCCTAACATCCCGAGTCTGATCAAAACTCCGAGATGCTATCGAGGACAGGCAGGAATGCCTGTCCTACGCAGGTGGGTCACGCCGCTCTTCCGAACAGGGGAATTTGATCCTAAAAGTCGAAAAGATATTTTTTTGAGCCTGATACGGACTTACTCGTTTCTCCGCGTTATGTCTCGGATACCGACGCCGCATGGCGTAATTTCATACTCGGAGAAAGACAGTGAAATTAATACTCGCATTTATTTTTACGGCAGTAATTCTTACGGGCGCGGCGTTTGGCCAAACCTCTTCATTTAATTACCAAGGTAGTCTTAGTGAGACTGGCGCAGCAGCGGCAGGAACATATCAGTTGCAGTTCAAGCTTTACGATGCAGCTAGTGGCGGTTCTCAGATCGGAGCGACCCAAACCATGGCGGCCGTCGAAGTCGTCAACGGAACTTTCTCGGTGAATCTCGATTTCGGAGCAGCGTCGTTTAGCGGTCCCGACAGATTTCTCGAGGTTGCCGTCCGAAAAAATGCGGGCGACGCTTTTACGTTGCTGACGCCGCGACAGAAAGTCACGTCAGCTCCGTATGCTACTCGCGCATCGAAGGCCACTGACGCAGACGCTCTCGGCGGTCAGTCCGCGGCGGTGATCAGCACTGCCGTCGATGCGGTCAATGCAGCGACCAATGCGAACACACCGAACACGATCGTCAAACGCGATGGCGCCGGACAGATCACGGTCGGAAGCTTGAAATTCCAGGACGGCACATCGCTGATCACGGCGCCCCCCGGAGTGAACTTGCTTAGCAGCCAGAACAACTGGACAGGTCAGAATACGTTCAACGGTCTCTCGATGAACGGAACCAATGTCGTTAACGTTGCTAATCCGGTCAGCGCGACCGACGCAGCGAACAAAGCGTACGTCGATGCAAACACGATTCGATTCGTTCCGGGTAACACGCCGCAACTCTCGGTCGGTGACGCGAACGGTACGGCGCCGATGATAAATCTGCGCGGGCAAAGCACCTGCTGCGGCGCGAACACCGGCTTCGCCGACTTCAAGGTTTTCCAGAATGGCAGCTTTGTTGCGAGCGGTAATCTCGGTATCGGTGTCTCGCCGATGCAGGGCAAGGGTTATCGAACGTCGTGGGACAGCTACAAGGGTGCGTTCCGCTCCGGCTATGCAGATCTCGAATGGGACGACGCGAAGGTCGGATTCTTCTCATGGGCGGGAGGCAGCAATTCGACAGCTCTCGGTCTTTACGCCCTCGCGTTTGGTGACACTAACTCGGCCGAGAGCACGTCCAGCATCGTCTTCGGCAGCGGTAATCAGGTAAAGGGAGCTGCCGGCTTCTCGGCAGGAGCAGGCAATCGCGTTTGCGATACGTACGGCGTTGCACTCGGGAACAACGCGAAGTCTGGCGGACCGATGATCAACGGTAAGTGCGATCCGGACAGCTTCAACCTTCGCGGTCTCGCTGCGGTAGCGATCGGCTACAACGTTACTGCGGACCAGGATCACACGACGGCGATGGGCAAGTTCGCATCGAACAACGGTTTCACCGGAACCTTTGTCTGGAGCGACGGTTCGGCGACCGCTTCGGCTGACACGTTTCGCAACACTGCGAACAACGAGTTCGCCGCCCGTGCGACCGGCGGTTTCCGTTTCCGCACAAATCTAGCGGGCACGACCGGTTGTAACCTTCCCGCCGGATCGGGTGTCTTCAACTGCACCTCGAGCCGCTACACGAAAGAAAACTTCGTGTCGGCGTCGGGCGTGCTCGCGAGTCTTCGAAAGATCCCGGTCACATCGTGGAACTACATCTCCGAAGGACGGAATGTTCGTCACCTCGGTCCGATGGCCGAAGACTTCTATGCTCAGTTCCGGCTTGGCACCGGCAACGCGTCGATCGGTGTTCAGGATCTGGCCGGTGTAAGCATCGCGGCCGTGAAAGAACTCGACGCGCAGCTTCAGCAGAAGGACGCGGAGATCGAGCGTCTGCAGAACGAGGTGAAGACACTTCGCTCGAACCAGACGCAACTTGAGAAACGTCTCCAGGCGATCGAGCAGACGCTGGTGAAACAGCAGTAGTCGCGCGAAAGCGAAAGGAGGCGTTATGAAAAACAAACTTCTCTACGTTGTCGCGATCGCGGCGGTCGCACTTGGCCAAGCCGTTTATGCGAACGGTCAGATAAGCGGTGGTCCGTTCCTGATCAAGAAGTCGGTCGTCTCAAACGCTGGTGGAAGGATGACTGGCGGAGCGTTCGGAATGGACGCAGCCGCGGGACAAGCGATCGCGGGTACGCAAAGCAACGGCGGTGCGTTCACGATAATCTCGGGACACTTCGCATCCGGATCAGCGACGATCGGGACTGTTCGTCGCTCACCGTTCGACTTCGATGGTGATGGCAAAACCGACATCGGTATCTTCCGTCCGTCGGTAGCCGAGTGGTGGTACCAGCGAAGCAGTAACGGGCAAGTGCCGGCGGGACAGTTCGGCACGTCGACCGACGTCATCACTCCGGCCGATTTCAGCGGAGACGGAAAAGCGGACATCGCGTTCTTCCGACCGTCGACCGGTACCTGGTACGTGCTTCGCAGCGAGGACTCATCGTACTACTCGGTTCCGTTCGGAACGAACGGCGATATCCCGGCACCGGGGGATTACGACGGCGACGGTAAAGCGGACAGTGCGGTCTTCCGGCCGTCGAACAAAACTTGGTACGTCTCCCGTTCGAGCGGAGGCACGACTATCACACAGTTTGGCGCGACCGGTGACGTTCCCGTCGCGGCGGATTACGATGGCGATGGCAAAACGGATCTAGCGATCTATCGTCCATCGACGAACCAGTGGTGGTTGAATCGCTCGACGGCCGGTGTACTCGCGGTCCAGTTCGGAATGGCGGGTGACAAGCAGGTCCCTGGCGATTACTCCGGCGACGGAAAAGCGGACATCGCCTTCTGGCGACCTTCAAACGGAAACTGGTACGTGATCCGAAGCGAGGATGGTTCGTTCTACTCGGTTCCGTTCGGCACGAACGGAGACGTCCCGGCCCCCGGCGACTACGATGGCGACGGCAAGTTCGATACTACCGTCTTCCGTCCGACGGGAGCGACGTGGTACATCGCACGTACGACGGCCGGAACTCAGATAGTTCAGTTCGGTCTGAGCAGCGACCGCCCGATAGCAAACGCGTTCGTAAGGTAGACACACGGAAGGGCTTCTTAACGCAGAGACCGCGG
>DATEOJ010000115.1:0-7198 GCA_035274235.1 Pyrinomonadaceae bacterium | reverse complement strand
CGTTTACCTTAAGGCTCCATATCGCCCTCGCTCACGCTTGGGCTTGAGCACCTCGTGTCACGATCCGTTCTTCATCATGAAATCAAGTGAACGGATCACCGTATCGCGCATCTGGCGGCGGTCGATAACCAGATCGACCATCCCATGCTCGAGAAGAAACTCACTCCGCTGAAATCCCTTCGGCAGCTTCTGACGGATGGTCTGTTCTATTACACGCGGACCGGCAAAACCGATCAGCGCTTTTGGCTCCGCGATGATCACATCACCCAACATCGCAAAGCTCGCGGTTACGCCCCCGGTTGTCGGATCTGTCAGGACAGAGATGAACGGCAGTCGCGCTTCATGAAGCAGCGAGAGCGCCGCCGAGATCTTTCCCATCTGCATCAGGGAAAGAGTTCCCTCCTGCATGCGAGCACCGCCCGATGCCGAGAAGACGATCACCGCACCTTTTTTGTCTAACGCGCGCTCGATGAGCAACGTGATCTTTTCACCAACCGCCGAACCCATCGACCCGCCGATAAACGACATGTCCATCGCACCCGCATAGACAAGATGCCCGCCAACTTTTCCGCCTCCGGAAACGATCGCTTCCGGAAGACCCGAGCTTTCTTTTGCCAGAACGATTCGTTCGCTATAAGGCTTGGTGTCGAAGAAACCGAGCGGATCGCCGGACGTGACGTCTTCATCAAGCGCTTCGTAGTTGCCGTCGTCAAACAAAGTGTCGAGACGTTCACGGGCTGGAAAGCGAAAATGATAGTCGCAGTGCGGACACACCTGAAATGATTCGATCAGTTCGCGTTTGTAAAGCGAGCTGTCGCAGTCGGGACACTTGACGAAGATGCCTTCGGTCTTGACCTTTCGTTCTTCGTCAAGATCGACATCCTCAATCTTTGGTTTATCTCTTCGAAACCAGGACATAAGTTAGCCTGCGGGTTAAGCCATAAAGGTTAACACACGGGAATTAGCAAAGAAACTTGTCGGTCTTTAAGGCCGCGGGCCGTTTGAAATTACGAGGGATCGCCCATCTCAAGCATGGTAGAATCCCTTCGATGACTACCTGGCTACTCGGCGCGTCCATTCTCGTGTTTTGTATCCTTGCTTGGATCGGCGGCTCTTACGGAATCGGATTCGGAATGATAACTATTTTCTTTTCGATTCTCACGGCCCTCGTATACGAGAAGCGGTATTCAAAAAGCAATGGCAAATCTTGATTGACCTTGCGAGGACCACATCGGATACACCATGAGACACGGAACCGGCTCCACGTCGTCTCCTATTGAAGGACCTCGAGCATCTGTGAATGGATCGTGCCGTTGCTCGCGCAGATGGGCGGTTTGTAGATGCTAAACTTCGAACCGTCGTAATAACTGATTATCCCGCCGGCTTCCTCGATCAGAAGTTTTCCCGCCGCGACATCCCATGGATTCAACCCTTCTTCCCAGAAGCCATCGAACCGCCCGCATGCGACGTACGCCATATCGATCGCTGCGGAACCGTCGCGGCGAACTCCGCGAGAGCTCAAAAGGAAATCTGTCAGGTGACGTGCGAAGTTTTCGCGCTGTTTGAAGTCGTATGGGAAGCCGGTGACGATAAGCGACTCGCTCAGTCTGTTCGTCGACGAAACGCGGATCGGTTTGCCGTTGAGAGTCGCACCGCGTCCTTTTTCCGCGGCGAAAAGTTCCTCACGAGTCGGATCGTACGTGACGCCGAGTACGATCTCGCCCTCATGTTCGAGCGCTATCGTGACGCAAAAGCACGGATAGCCGTGTGCGTAGTTTGTTGTGCCGTCTAGCGGATCGATGACCCATTTCCACGACGAGTCTCCACCGGTGACGACGGCCTCGCCGGATTCCTCGGCAAGTATCGCGTGCTTCGGATGATATGACTTGATCCGCTCGATGATGAGATGTTCCGAAGCAAGGTCGGCTTCGGTGACGAGGTTGATGTCACCCTTTTTTGTAACCTGCGTTATCCGGCCGAACTTCTCCATCAGTACGTGGCCGGCCTGCCGCGCGGTTTCAATTGCGAAATTAAGCATTGGTGCGAGTTTACCGTATTGGGGTCCAAGAGCGGGAATGTGACAAAAGTTAGCCGCAGATCACGCGGATGACGCGGATAAAACCATAAGGGCTTAAGCTGCGTGATCTGCGTAATCTGCGGCTAATCTACCTTTATTCTTCCAACTCTCGACGCTTACTTCATGATCGCAAGGATCTCCGTCTGATGCGGGGCCGTTATGATGGCGTCGTCCGCTGTAACATAGACATCGATCTCTGAGCGGACACCGAACTTGCCGGCAAGATAAATACCGGGTTCGATCGAGAACGCAGTTTTGGGAATCAGCCGACGCGAGTCGCGGGTCTCGAGGTTGTCGATGTTTGCACCGTTGCCGTGTCCTTCTTCGCCGATCGAGTGACCGGTGCGATGGAGAAACTCATCAGCGTAACCAGCTTTGCGAATTACTCCACGCGAAACATCATCGACATCTGCACCGCGGATCGACTTGCCCGTCTTGAATGCGTTCTTTACAAAGTTGAATGCTGACTGTTGCGCCTCGTAGACGATATTCCAGACCTTCGCATACTCCTCAGGAACCGTCTCGCCGACATACCCCATCCACGTCAGATCGACGGCCGGTGCTCGCGGCTTATCCACCTTCGAGACGGCGTCGATCAGCACGAGGTCGCCCCGTTTGATCGGCGAGTTTTTGTCCTTCGTCGGAAAGTAATGCGGTGAAGCTGCGTTCGCGTTCACGGCGACGATCATCGGCGAGGGACGCATTCCGACCTCGCTGTATTTCTTCATCATGAACTGCTGGACGTCGATCTCCGTCGTAGGTTCATTCGCCAGCATTCGTCGTTTTATCTCGGCGAACACCTCGAGCATGATCTTCTGCATCTTCTCCGCGCCTTCTTTATGCATCGCGAGTTGATCGTCCGTCCAGACCGCTTCGAACTGCTGAACCAGATCTGCACTCGAGACGATGTTCACACCGAGCGAACGGACCATCTCGATCGTCCCGGCATCGACGCGTGAGATGTACGGGATGTCATTATCCGGCGAGTATTGCATCGCGATGCGTTTGCCCGGCCCCAAAGCCGCCTTCACCTGCGACTTCAGCAGCGACCACTCGCGATAGATAAGTTTTTTTCCCGGAAGCGAGTCGAGTTGATCCGGCTCGATCGCATGCACGACCTTTACCGGCTCGCCGGTCGCAGGTATGAAATAAAACCATCGACGCGAACCACCGAGACGCTCTGTCTTGAGAATTCGCGGCGTGAGGATGTCGCTGCCGCGGAAATCGTAAAAGAGCCAGCCATCGAGTTTTTCTTTTTGCAGTGCGGATTGGATCTCAGCGATCCGGGCCGATCGATCGTTTTGCGCAGACGATAAGGTCGCGAATGCGACGAGAATTATGAGTGCAAGGGTCAGATGTTTCATAAAGAAATGGACTGGAGCGCAAGCGTCCCGCTTGCTGTGTCGCGAACCGACGAAATCCTAAGCGCGTTATCCGGCCTTCGGCCCGAGAGCAAGCGAGACGCTTGCTCTCCGATCGCGCTCCAGTCTTCACCGAAAATAAATATCCACGTAATCCGTCGCTTGGTCGCATGGGTTGTCCATTTGGACAAGACGCCAATATTTTCGCGTGCCGGTAATCTTAAATGTGAACTCGCCATCGCGAACGCAAGGCTTGCCTTCATTTATGTGACTCACCTGCATAGTGATGACGCCTTTGAAACCGAATTCTTTTGCGTCGATCGAGGTGATCGTACCGTCGATCTTTACGAAGTCCGACGCACTCTGTCCGCGACCTTTCTGCTCACCCTTTATCGAGTAAACATCCGCGCGATTCGTTACATTCGCGACGCCGAAATAATCCCAGCTGATCCATTGGAGCGAGAGCATGTGACGGCCCGCGAGCTTCTGTGCAGCCGCCGCATCGTTGACGACAGTCCTCACTTGCGCACTCGAGCAGATCACAAAAGCCGAGACGAGGAACGCAGCGAGAATCAACTTTTTCATATCACTTCCCTCCGAAGAACACGTCGGTGACTTCAAGAAACTCCTTCACCTGCTTGTCCCAATATGTCCACTCGTGAGCACCCGGCAACTCTCGAAATTCGTGCGGTACTTTTTTCTCGAGCAGTAACTCGACAAAATCGCGATTGTTCTTGAACAGAAAATCCTCGGTGCCGCAGTCGAGATAAAGGAAAGGAAACGTCTTGATCTTTTCACGTGTCGACGAACGAATGATCGTGAACGGATCGTTCGACTTTCGCATCTCGGTTCCGGCCGCACCGAATGTTGCGTCGAGTGATTTCCCGATCGCCCCGGGAAGTTCTTTTTCGGTAACGGTAGCGAGACCGATCGCACCGCTGAAGGAACCTACGACAACGAACATCTCCGGATACTTCAACCCGAACTTGATCGCTCCGTAACCTCCCATCGACAACCCTGCGACAGCTCGATGATCGCGGTCCGCGATCGTCCGAAACTTCTTGTCGACCTCCGGGATCAGCTCCTTGATTATGTAACTCTCGTAATTTTGATTCGCGCCCGCCGTACTGTCCGTGTACCAACCGTTGTCACCCTCAGGCGTAACGATAATGACATTTCGATTCGCAACGTCTTTCTCTATAGATGTCTTGCTCGTCCAGTTGTCGAAATGTCCGAACAGACCGTGGAGTAGATAAATGACCGGATAACGTTTTGTCGAATTGGTCGAGTAGTCAGTTGGAAGAATAATGCGGTACGGCATATCGCGCTTCATCAAAGCGCTCGATAGCTTCTCGTCAGAGTTTCGATATGCAGTACTGTATGCAGTACTGAATGTAAATTCGCCCTTTCGAAGAGGTTCGCCGTCGTAAACGGTAAAGAGGCCTCCGGTCGGGCCCGAGGTCGGCGCAGGAGTAACCGTAGGTGAGGGAGTTTGCCCCACGACAACAAGCGCTAAGAACAACGCGAGAGACAATACTGATACTGCACGCGAAAAGGTCATATCGTTTCTGATAACACAGTTCTCTTGGCCCATACCGATCGAGATTCGAATACAGGAAAAATAACAGAACCGCCGTTGAAACGCGACGGCACTGAAAGGAGAAGGGGAAAGGGGAAAAGTGAAAAAGTGAAAAAGGGACATTTCCTTTTCACCTGTTCACCTTTTCACTTTCCTAAGTCTCGGATTTGTGGATCGATCGCATTCGATTTCGAGCCTTCTTCGAACGGCGGATCGTGTTGCGACGTCTGAGACTGCTCTCCGCCCATTCGGAAACTTGCTTCAGCGGATGCCATTCGAAGCTCTCGAGGGGCAGCACCTCGCTCGACGCGTCGCGGAGCTTGAGCGTGCTGAAAGCGACGAAGAACATCGCGAAGTTGAATACGACACCGACGATCATGACGAACCAACCCGGAGCCAGACCGACGGTCGCGCGTTTTTCGAAGACATCCCAGAACAAACGTCGGTCCTCCGCGGTGAGCGTTGGAATCGGCGACGGATGAATATATATCTTGAGTGCCCACGAGAGCGCGAGGAGAATAAAGATCCAAAGGTAATTAGCGCGCAGGCGGCGGCCAAGAGCTTCCCAAATGCTGATCGTAAAGTGCGGAGCAAGCAGATCGGCCGAAATATGGTCCGCCCATTCTTTGTCCGGCGGGATCGTGCGATGTGACAACATCGGTGCGAAATATCCAGTCTCAAGCACGCGGACCCGGTTTGCCCAAACCTCGTAGTAGCGATATCGACGAGCCTCCATAAACAGGAAGATCGAGACGAGGATCGAGTTGATCGGGATAGCGAAATGAGGATTGTCGGGCGAGCTGAATACGAACGAGAGTGTCGCGCCGCCGGTGATCACCGCCCAGTTCGTGGTTGCGTCGAGACGATTGCGCCAGATGTTCGAGCGCTGGATCTCACCACGATAAAAGTGCACCATCGCCGTGTTAAACTCGGCGGGTGCTAGTTTTTGAGGAATAGTGAGCGGTGTGGTTCGAGGCTTTTGATTACGTTTGCGAACTTCCTCAGCAAATGCTCGAAAAGACTCGGGGACGCTGCTTACGTGAATGTCATCGTCGGCCGCCCGAGTGGCGGTCCGAACATTGTCGTTCATATTTACGCTCGAGGGTTTGAGGACCGGCCAGAGACGCCGCCCATAAAAAATTCTACACGAATACTTTTGTGATGCAAGGAATTTCCCCGATTGAAGCATGACTACACCGGAGATCGACGAGCGATGGATGCGGAATGCGATCGAAGCGGCCCACGATGCGGCCTCGTTTGGTGAGGTGCCGGTGGGGGCGTGTCTTGTCGATGCGGATGGCAATCTCATTGCGACTGCATCCAACCGTCCGATCATGCACAATGACCCGACCGCACACGCCGAGATGCTCGCTCTGCGTAAGGCCGCCGCACTTATTGGCAACTATCGACTGACCGGAATCACGGTCTACTCGACGATCGAACCCTGCGTCATGTGCGCCGGAGCACTCGTGAACGCTCGTATCTCACGCCTTGTCTTCGGGGCTCATGATGAGCGCTTCGGAGCCGTTGAGTCTCAGTTCCGGATCTGCGACAGCGAACTGTTGAATCACCGGATGGAGATCGTCCCAGGTATCCTCGCCGATGAATGCCGGCGGTTGATGCAGGATTTCTTTCGATCTCGACGGTGATCTGGATTGCGGATTTCGGATTGCGGATTGCGGAGTTCGACGTGGACGAAGTCGCTTTCCTAATCCCTGTCACGGAACAGATCAACAACGAAATCCGCAATCCGAAATCCCCAATCCGCAATTGGTTCGCTTGATATTTCCTGAGTCGAACCCTATGATTAGTAACTTCGCGGAGAGGTGCGAGAGTGGTTGAATCGGACGGTCTCGAAAATCGTTGTACCCTAACGGGTACCGTGGGTTCGAATCCCACCCTCTCCGCCACGTCGATTTTGGATTTCGGATTTTGGATTTTGGATTGATTATCCGGAGTCATGACCCGCTAAATCGGATCGATTTAGCTATTTGAGAATTTATTTTACTTACCTGACCAAGCCCGGCTTAATAAAGTTCTGAATACAAATCGGAGGAATTCGCTATGCCTTTGAGTAAGAGGTTGACGGCAGAGTTTATCGGAACACTTTGGTTAGTACTCGGCGGCTGCGGCAGTGCAGTTCTTGCTACTGCCTATCCCGGCCTCGGGATCGGTTTCGCG
>DATEOJ010000114.1:0-8369 GCA_035274235.1 Pyrinomonadaceae bacterium | reverse complement strand
CAACGGACTGGAACGCAGGCGTCTCGCCTGCGAGTGGGAAGGCCTTGAAGTTCTTAGATTGTGATCGTCTGACGTCGCTCCGCGACGTTGCAGGCGGGACGCCTGCGTTCCAGTCCATTAGCGAGTCGCCACCGCCCGTAGTTGCACTCCCCGCCTCATTCGCTATCCTTACTCCTTATGGCTCCGTTTGATTCGAAGGCGAATCCACTCGATCACGACCTCGAAAAACATTTCCCCGAACTTCTTAAGTTTGAATCGACTCCGGAAATGGAGCGCTCGGCGCTTTGGGCGGAGATCCGTCCCGAGGTCGAGAGGATCATGGGCGCTGTAGTTGTTGAAAACCTTTCGATTGCGGATCCTTCGATTGCGGATCGCGGATTGCGGAATGCGGATTTCTTGCAGCCGGACGACGTTGATAACCATGACGGGGCCGTAGATTCACAAAATCCGCAATCCGCAATCCGCAATCCGCAATCGAAGGATCCGCAATCAGTAAGCGCGCTTGCCTGGAACATCGAACGAGGCAACATCTTCGAAGGTATTGTCGACGCCCTGCAGAATCACGACGACCTAAAAGACAAAGATCTACTTCTTCTGACCGAGCTCGACTACGGAATGGCCCGCAGCGGGAATCGTTTTGTTGCACGCGAGATCGCGGAGCGGTTGAATCTCAACTACGCGTTTGCACCGGTCTACATCGCGCTGCAGAAGGGAAGCGGTGTCGAATCGGAAAGTGAAGGCGAGAATACGAAGTCGATCCACGGTCTTGCGATGTTTTCGAAGTGGCCGATGAAGAACGTCCACGCCGTCCCGCTTCCGAATGGCAAGGATAAGATGTGGGGAAAGGAGAAGCGTCTCGGGTATCTGCAAGCGCTTGTCGCCGACATCGAGCATCCGACCGGAACGTTTCGTGCGGTGACGGTGCATCTCGACGCACACTGTTCGCGTGCTCATCGTCACTTGCAGATGAAGATCATTCTTGACCATGTCGACACCCTCGCGCCCATGCCGACCGTTATCGGCGGCGACTGGAACACGACGACCTTCAATGCGCAGAGTGCGACTCGTGCGATCCTCGGTTACTGGCGTCGCGTGATGATGGGCGTGAAGAATGTCGTGAAGAATCACTACCCGCACCCCGATCGATATTTCGAACGCGGTCTTTTCGGTGAACTCGAGAAGCGCGGTTATGAGTACAAGTCGCTGAACGAACTCGGCGCGGGAACGATCCATTACGACGTGAGCAGCATCGAGAAGAACACGAATTTGCGTGACTGGGTTCCCGAGTGGTGTTTTCCGTTTATCTTCTGGGCGGCGAACCGCGTCGGCGGTCGTGTGTCGGGACGACTGGACTGGTTTACCGGTCGAGGGATCAAGGCAGCGTCGGAGCCGAAGACAATCGGTCATTTGGTCAACGACGAAGGAACACCGTTGTCGGATCATGACGCGATAACGGTGGATTTCGAAATCTTGTGATTGGATCGGACTTCGGTCTTGGGTCTTCCGTGTTGGGCCGCGTAGCGGACAAATGCGTTTAGCCGTGGGTGAAGCCCGAAGGGCGGAGCCCACGGTCAAGGTTGCACAAATATTCTTGCCGCGTCAGCGGTAAATGCACCATCCCGGCTCATTCGTGACGTCGACGCAGTGTTTACAAAAACATGAGCGTTTGTGCACCTACCGCTGACGCGGCAGCATTGCGTTGTTGCTGGTGCCGTGGGCTCCGGCCTCCGGCCTTCACCCACGGCTAAAAACATCTGTCCGCTACGCGGCCTAAGAACCGAGCCCAGTAAAAAAACCGAGACCAAAGACTAAGATCAAAGATCAATGGCCGCAGACCCGTTTTGCAGTTCACGATCCAGGTGCGTAGAATGCAAACCCATGGAAGTAGCATTTTGTCAGACGCTCAGCTTTAACGCTGACACCTTTGAATACGACGTCGTTGCCCAGGACAACGGCAACGCCACCATCATTAAGTTCCCGATCGACGAGAAGAAGTACAGCCCCGGCGACGTTGTCGTGGTCGTTTCAGGCGATGAGATAAACTTTCACGGTATCATCGGTAAGATCGAAGAGGGCTACGCATACGCGTCTGACCCGAAAGGTTCACTGCTGCCCGCCGGTGTCCAGTAACACCCCAATTTTTAATACCCCGTAAAAAAGTCTTTGCGAGTTGATAGGTTTTCCTAAGCGATAACGCATCTGGAAATGGTCAGGTCGTGTTTCTCGAACAGACGCACGCCTTAGCAATTTTCGAATAGAGGAGAATCATATGAATATCGCAATCTTTACAAGGGTGGCCGGACTCGCCGTCCTCAGCTTCGCAATACTTCTTGGCCTTGGCGCCTCGAACGAGACTTCTGCTCAACGCAGCGCTGACGCGCACGGCACGTACAGCATTTCTACAACCGACACGATGGTCGGCATCGCTCCGGGACAGGGTTTTCGGCTGATGATCTATAACGGTGCGGCGAACACCGTCGTTCCGCAGGTAAAAATTTATTCGGGGACGGGGACCTTGCTCTTGAGTGGTAGCCACACGCCCCTCGCTCCGGGGCAGTTCGACTCGTTCAAGCTTAACTACACTGATCTCGAACAAATCCCCGGCGAGCCCGGGACGGGTCGGCGCGAAGTACGGATCGAATTGTTTATGTCATACACGGGTCTGGAAGCCGATGCGAAGCGAATTCGGCAAACGTACGATCTGATCGACACGGCTACCGGACAATCCATTCTTATCGGCATGCTGTTGCCCGCGATACAAAAAGTTCGCTAGGTAGGACTAGGGGAAGTGAAAGGCATTTTGGACGCGGATTGGCGGCACGAGTCAGAACCGGGAGCGGTAACGACCGGGCCGCCCGCCCGCCATTCCGATTTAGAGAGTCGCACGCAACTTTAAATTGCCGACTCACCAACGGGTGACCCGGTCGCTACCGCTTCCGGTACTGACTCGTGTCGCCCAATCCGCGCTGCGTGCTCCGCTTGCGCTTTTGGATTTTTCCTTTTACCTTTTAACTTTCCGGGGATGTAGCTCAGCTGGGAGAGCGCGGCGTTCGCAATGCCGAGGCCAGGAGTTCGATCCTCCTCATCTCCACCAAGATCTCGAAACGGCATTGCTAATTTTGCGATGCCGTTTTTCATTTATTGAGAAAAAAAACCGCAACCGCTCGATAACCGCTCTACCCTCTTGCGCCATGCCATATAATGTCCAGCACGATGGACATCCTGTGGTCGGAACTTACCGCCGGTTTTCCCGACGGCCGTCACCTATTAATCGTCATTCTCCGACTGTTAGCCGCGACGATCTTTGGCGCGGTTATAGGTTATGAGCGCCAGAGGGCCGGCAAAGCTGCCGGACTTCGGACTCATATCCTGGTTACAGCCGGGACGACGATGTTCATACTCGCGTGTGAAAGCGCAGGAATACGGGCGGATTCCGACGCGATATCACGTGTCATACAGGGCATCATTACAGGCATCGGTTTTGTCGGTGCCGGCAGCATCATCAAGCGAGACAGCGAGCGAGACATTCAGGGCGTCACGACATCTGCAGGTATATGGATGTCGGCCGCGATCGGCGTATCCGCCGGTCTGGGTGCCGTGGGGCTCGCATTCATCGCGACGATTCTGTCATTGATCGTTCTTCGTGTGACCGTTTGGTTCGAAAGGCGTCTATCGAGTTCTAAACAGACCTAAATCAAACTAAAAAATGGAGGCTCCCACAAATGAGTTATGTAAGATTCAATATCTCCGACAGCTATTCGACTATCCACGGCGACCTGCACGGTTCGATGACCGAACCGATGATCGCCGCTCTTACCGCAGAACCCGAAACAATCGCCGAGTTTGAAACGGCGCTTCACCGGTTCCTTAAGTCCGAATCGGACTGGCCCACTCTCCGCGGCTTCAAGAACAATGAGGACCTCGAACCATACGACGCCGGAATCGTCGCGATCGATCTGGCGGGGCGTACAGTTGGTTATGAAACAACTTATTCGTATCCATCGGCAGAGGGCAGCGTTCGAGTGCCGAGCGAATTCGCGGATCCTGATTTTCGAGATCAGTTCAATGACGTTTGGGTGCCGTACCAAGTTCCAAACGACTGGGAGTTCATCGAGACCATACCTTGTTACGAAGGAGCTCAGCGGATTCGCCGCGAGGAGCGCTCGAAACGAATGCCGTTCGACGCGCGACCGATCTTGTTTGGCCGGCCGTTGATCGAGCACATTGTCGGGTCGATCGAGCAGGCTCCGGACCTCGATGCCGAAGATCTGATCGCCGGCATCCATGCGAGTTGGTTGATGACCCGTCGCGACGATCTGCGCGACCTTTCGCCGCGCGAAGTTCTATTCGAGAAACGCGACTTCATCAGCTTCGACCTGCACAGTCGATCGCTGCAATGGTCGTTCACGAAAGTTTGCCCGGCGCCTTTAACAACGGACTCCTTCGCCTATATCAACGCCGGCTTCGGAATTCACGAGTGGGTTTTGTACTACGACCTGATCCGTCACTTGCTCGATGACGCTATCAACCAAAAGATGTCGGGAAACGTTTCGGACCGCGGGTCTGAGATCGAACGTCTGTCGAAAGTGCGCGATGAGTGGATGAGCTCGCCCGACCCGGAGAGTTCGGGGCGCGTGCCGTCGGAGATCATCGAGCTTGAGCGAAGGCGGATCAACATGACCGCCTCCGCGCAGGAAATGTTGATCGACGAGAACTGTCCATGCTGCGTCGCGCTATCCCAGGATTTCGACACGCCGATGTTTTGGCACCTCGACGGCTGCAACATGGACGACCGGTTCGAGTTCTCATCTTTCAAGACGCTTGAGGAATTCGAAGCCGACAAACTCGAGTTCGAGAAGTTCAACGCCGAGTACGAACGAAAACGTGGAGAGAAGTCGGCGTACGACTGGCTGGGCGTTGAGGAGGACGAAAGTCCGTTTTAACGAGTAACAGCATTCGCAGATCCGGAAGGGCGGTGTGACCACGAGCGTAGGACAGGCATTCCTGCCTGTCCTCGTTTGGAATCTCAGGTGACCTTATAACTCCGAATCGTGCGACACGTAGGACAGGCATTCCGCTCTGTCCTCTGTACTTAACGCATCGAGCGATAAAATCATCCGGACGGCCACCGTGTTGGCGAGTAGTTAACGAGGACAGGCAGGAATGCCTGTCCTACGCACGCGGCAGACTTGACGTATTATCTTTGCACCTGTCCATAACCATCATGAGATATCTGATTTGCATAATCGTATTTCTATTCCCGGTCCAACTGTATTCTCAGTCGACCATCATCTCCGAACCTCAACACATCGTTGTTGATAGCAGGGACAATATTTTCGTCACGCGAAAGTATGGTCTGGTGAAGATCGCGCCGGATGGAACGATCACCGATCTCTCGAAGCAAGGTTCGGGCAAAGGAATGGATCGCGCCTGGAGCGATCTGATCATCGATTCGAAAGACAACCTCTACGCCCACGACGGCAATGTCATCTACAAGATCGTCGTATCGTCGGACAACAAGGTCACGTTGACGAAGTTCGCCGGGCAGGAGTACAGCTACAAGCTCGAGGATGGCCCGCTCGCGACTGCCGGCTTCAACGCCATCGGTCTGATGACGATCGATCGTCAGGACAATATTTATCTGACCGACAGCTACGACAAGATAAAAGATACGATCGGCACGAACTTCGTCACCGACGACTTCCCGCTAAGCGAGCAAGCCAAGAAGCACTTTAGAAAGAACCGACGCGGTTACAATGTCATCCGGAAGATCGACACGCGTGGCGTGGTCTCGACTCTGAAAACGCCGGACGGAAAGTACATCCTTCCCAATCAGGTCAGTGGGATGACGATCGATCTTCAGGGAAACATAATTTTTGGTTCTTACAGCTTCGGTCGTTTTATCGGAAAGATCGATATCGCAACCGGTGCGATCACGCTGGTCGCGGGGCAACCGTATAAGCGCGAGTGGTGCCCGGTTTACTCACAAGGACCGATCGCTATCGCGGAGTTTGTCGAACCCGAAACTCTGATCGTGAATAAGAAGGGCGAGATACTTTTCACCGACCAACGAATAAACCGCGTGATCAAGATCGCGGACGGTAAGGTCTCTACGCTCGCGGGCGGCAACATCATCGATCCGTGTTCTCAGAACATCGCTGGGCGCTCGCAGGAAGGAAACAAGGACGGGCGAGCTTTAAGTGCGCTATTCAATTTTCCGAAGGGCATGGCCTACGACAGCAAAGGAAATCTTTACATCGCAGACATGTACAATCACTCGGTACGGCGTCTCTCGCCCGATGGTACCGTTTCGACGTTTGCTAAATAATTTTCTTTGCGAGCTTCGCGAGCTCTGCGTTGAAAAACTACCGCAGGCACCCGCGCCGATTCTCACGCAGAGCTCGCAAAGACCGCAGAGAAGAAACTCAACAGTGTTCTTAAGACATCTCTCGTCGGCTGACGATTCCCGAATTCAGAATCACCATTAAAACGAGCGCCATCCCCGTCGCGACGATCACTCCGACGAATCCAACCGCATAATCTCCGCCCGCGCGATCGGCCAGCCAACCGGTGATCATTCCGCCGACAACCGCGCCGACCGTTTCGCTGATCGTTATCGCTCCGAGGATCTTCGGGTAATCCCGGTCGCCGAAGAAATCGGCGACGAGGCGTTGGATCAGTACGAACGCTCCTCCGTAACCGAGACCGAACGGAACGAGAAAAAGAAATGCGTTCGTCTCATTGAGGTCTAACAGCAACCACGTCGAAGCAAACATGAGAATCGTGCAGACGAGAATCACACGCACCGGGGCGAAGCGGTCGCTGAGATATCCGAACAGAAACTTGCCCGCCACGCTAACGGCAAACAGTCCCGATAACACAAACGTATTCTGCCATGGCGTGAACCCGATCTTCGCCGTCTGCAAAATCAGTTGCTGGCTCGTAACAAAGATCGGGTAAAAGATAAGGGCAGCGCCGAGAGCGAAGATCCAAAACAACGGAGTGCGAATGGCGTCCGAGTAACTTGTTCCGACCGATGTGTTCTTCGCTACCGTTTCTGCCTCAGCTTCGCCATCCGCGACGAGACCTATATCCGACGGACGCGTTCTCACCAGAAATAAAACAGCCGGTGCAAGCACTAGCCACACGATCAGACTCACGATCACCATCGCCGTCCGCCATCCAAAACGTTCGATCAGTGGAGTCGCGATCGGCGGGATCAAGACACCACCGACACTCGTTCCCGTGAGCAGAATTCCTAACGCCATTCCACGTCTTCGCACGAACCAGTTTGAGACGAGCACGACACTCGGAAGCACACCGACAAACCCGAGCGAGATGCCCATCAACACTCGTCCGGCGTAGACCATCGACGTCGAAGTCGCAAATGCGTGAAGAAGAAGCCCGCCACCGAGCAATGCGCATCCGACAAGCATCACGCGCTTGAGCGGAAACTTTTGAATCAGTGTGCCAGCGAGAGGCGAGATCAGTCCTGAGAATAAGAACGTGAGTGACGCGCCAAACGCGACAAAGCTTTCCGCTTGATCAGCGGCAACGGCTCCTGACGCGACGAAGTCCTCTCGTACCCATTTGTAGAAAACAGGAATGCCCCCGATCGAGAGCCCGTTGCTGACCACAAGCGCGAGCGTCGCGACCGCGACGATCACCCAGCCGTAGAAAATTCGTCCGCGATTAGTTTGCTCCTGCATCTTGGATCAGGTGTCGTTCGACCACTTAAGGAAGGTGCTAGCTAATAGCTATTAGCTAATACTTACCCGCAGTTAGCTTCGTCGATACTCCTTCACGTGTTTTGGTATTGGGGTATTAGGAATGAGTCGGCCGTCGGCGATGGGTTCGCCCGGTGTAAGCGTGAGCGGGAGAACACCGGCCCAGACATCCATCGCGTAATCTTCTTCGTCGTCCTTTGGATCACCGGTGCGGACCTTTGCAGACGATTCGACGATCGGAACTCTGAGAACCGACGTCGCTTTTAACTCAAGTTCCGTGGGCCACCTGACCTCCGCCCACCGACCCGGAACGATGTGTTCCGTAACCGCTTCGAGTGCTTTCGCTTTTTCATCTGCGTCTTCGACAAGCGTCGCCGTTCCAAGAATGACGACCGAGCGGTAATTGATCGAGTGATGGAACGCGGATCGCGCGAGTACGAGTCCGTCGATGAGAGTGACCGTCACGCAAACCTCGATGCCTTTTGATAGATCGCGCAACATGCGGCTCGCCGCGGAGCCGTGGATATAAAGCTGGTCGTCGATACGCGCGTAACCGGTCGGGATAACGTACGGCTGACCGTCGGCGACGAACCCGACGTGGCAGATGAATCCTTCATCGAGGATCGCGTTGATCGTTTCGCG
>DATEOJ010000113.1:0-6997 GCA_035274235.1 Pyrinomonadaceae bacterium | reverse complement strand
GCTCCTGTCTCTTGTCTCTTGTCTCTTGTCTCTTGTCTCTTGTCTCTTGTCTCTTGTCTCTTGTCTCTTGTCTCTTGTCTCTTGTCTCTCGTCTCTTGTCTCTTGTCTCCTGTCTCCCGTCTCTTGTCTCCTGCCTCTCGTCTCCTCTATTCTGGCAACGATGAAAATACAGCCGGGCGAAACCGTCATCGCCGTTCTCCATACACCGCGGGAAAAACTTATCGGCATTCTCGACGAGATCAACAATGCCGGAGCGTACATACGCGCCATCGACCTCAGTTACTTTGACGACTGGTGCCGTTCAATAGCGGAGGGAGAACAATATCTTCCGATGAGTGATTACTTTTTGCCGATGTGGCGATTGGAGAGGTTGATGCGGGATGAAGGCTCGCCGACGATGGCCGAGCAGTTCGAACAGAGAACGGGGAGAAAGCTCTCCGACTTCTAGGGAATCGCGGCGGCGCCCGCCCGCTTGATGCTGATGCTTCCGGTGCTCGTGGTGAGGCTTACCGTCGCCGCCCCGTCACCGATCTTGCCGAAAACCGTCTTTGCACGCGGCGTATCGTTCTCGGTAATGATCTTCAGGGGAAACTCAGAACTAAATGCGCCTAAGCCGTATGTCGCCTTTATCGAGCAGGACGAACCCACTGGAATTCCCAGTCGGATCGCTCCGTTCGAAGTTCTAAAAGTGTAGATCCCGCCCGCGAGGAACTTTCCTTCAAACGTCAGTGTGCCCGAGATCGAACTCGCTTCGATCTGTCTGTGAAGCACCTTCTGAAACGAGATCGCACCGCTGTTAGTCTTTGCACGAAGCGTCTCCCCGATCTGACCGGCATTCACCTCGGCCGCAACGATATTACCCGTCGTACTCTCGAGGGCGATCGACCCGCCTGAGTTCTCGACGATTACATCGCCCTGACCTGTGTACGCGTTGATCCCGCCCGGGATATTGCGAAGGTTGATAACACCTTCGAGGATCTTGACCTTCACCTTCTTGATCGAATCCACCGATGTTCTCGCCGCGCGACCGGCAAGCTCGAAGCTCGCTCCCTGCGGTGCATCGATCTCGATCCTTTCGCCGGCCAGACAATCCGAGTTCATTGCCGGACCGCCTTCGCTGTTATTCACGACCCAGAGCCAGTTTATCTTTCCGGACTCCGGCGACTTCTCAAGCGCCTTCATCGTGAACTTCCGGCCTTCTTTTACGAAGACACGCACCTCGTTCCGATTCCAACCGTTGATCTTTAGATCGCCCTCGGCGACGCACAGTTTGACCGTTACAGATGGATCGACAGCTTTCGCAGCCTCCGTCGTGTCTCCACCGCCGTGAAAAAATCCCGGCGTCGTCGGGCCGGGAGCAGGAAACGGAGCAGGGGTCTTAACCTTCGGATCCTTCGGCGGCTTTGTCTGTCCCGATGCGATCGTCGCAAATAGCCCCACAAGATACAGCATCATCAGCAGGCCGCTAAGTTTTTTCCAAGATGTGAGCATTTAAGTCTTACTTCAAGCTGGCCATCAGCTCTTCGCGCTGTGCGACCGAGTTAAGCAGGTCGATCTTATCCTGATATGACGAGTAAAGCACTTGGCGGGCCGCCTGATTACGCGGGTTCTTCTTGACGACATCACGCATCCGCTTGATCGAATCGTTTACAACCGCCATGTCGCGTTCATACGAGACGCGGGTCGAGGGTGTGAAGACCGTGTCTTTCTGAGCGTCGACGTTCTGCTTGAGATCGGCGATCGTTTTCATATAACTCTCTTCGCCCCGCAGAAATTCAGCGTTCTGCGGCGTAGGAACCGATGGCCCCTGTTTACGAAGCTCCGCAGTCACGATCTGCTTACGGATCTCTTGCGGCGACAGATTAGACTGGTCAGCCTTATATGCCTTCGGTGCTTTCTCGTCGGGAGTTACCGAAGATGCGACGACCGGAGCCGGCTCCGGGTTTGTAACTGTCGAACTGGTCGGACCGACTACCGGAGGTTGAGAACCATTCCCTGCCGTTGTGTTTTCAACACCCTTCGGCATCCATATCACAGCGAACAATCCAACAACCAGAATAAGACCTGCTGCCGCGACGATCGACGGGTTCTGCAAACTCAAACGGACATACGCAAGCGCCTTCTGCCAGAACGGTGCACGACTCTTCTCAACTTCGATCGATTCGTTGATACGCAACCAAAGTCTCTGCGTCGGGACGAGCGTATTCAGCTCGCGTTCGAGAGCGGAAAATACAACCGAGTTCTCTTCTTCTGCCTCGGCCATCAGACGCGCACACGCGTCACAGTCTACGATGTGATCGGTCAGGCAGACCGACTTGTCCGACGCCAACTCGCCGTCAAGAAATGCCTGTATAGTTCCGATCTCAAAACAATTTCCGTTCATAACGAACCCCTTCCACCTATCTTTCCGTAGTGACGCATGAATTCCGCCCGAGCACGTGCGACGTAAGTTCCGATACTCGTTTCGTTGAGCGACAAGCTCTCCGCGATCTCGCGATAAGAAAGTCCTTGCTGCTTCAACACCAGGCAGCTTCGATGCGGCTCCTTCACCTTACTCAAGGCCCGGTTGATCTCGCTTACCCCGCTCCTCTGCTCGTATTCCGTTTCGACCGAAAACACGCTACTTTCGACTGACTCTTTGACGTAGTTTTCGTCGCGTGTGTTCGCCCTAATGTTCCCCCTGACCGTGTTGCGGGCGAGGTTGATAGCCACTCTTATCAACCACGGACGAAGCATTTCAAGATCAGGCAATGTGTCAATGTGCTTGTACAACCGGATGAAGACCTCTTGCGTTACATCTTCGGCCAAGCCGGCGTCCTGCACGACGGATCGCGCCGCACGGAAAACGGTTCGATGGTGAAGCGTAAATGCCTCCTCAAACCCGATCGTTTCTTTCCCTGCAGCGGCCGCTGTTTGTTCGGACATCGAGTCCACAAATATTTCCGTCAAATCGCTCATCTTCAGCATCGATCGAATGCTTTTCACCTAAAATACACCACAAGGCCGATATTTATGACAGAAAACCTTTAAAAGGCGATGATGTTGGATTTCTGCACCACTTCTGGAGGAAAAACACTGATATCACTGGCCGTTAGAAGGTATGTATGACTGTTTTCAGATGTCGGAAGCAACTCACGGAGTTGGGCGATCTCGCGGGCCGAGTCGCCTGAATCGACAAATCTGGGGTCCAACACAGCCAGCCGTTTTAGCGAATCGTGCAGATGCCGGCTGCCGATGCCAAAGTCTCCCGCTGAATCAGCCACGACCAACCTTACCTCAGCTTGCTCCTCCGTAAAGTGCGATAAGAGTGCCGCGGCTGTGCTCACCGCCTGCTCAAAGCGTTCGGACCGGACCGGATTCTCCCCAACCTGCTCCGCCTCGAGCTTCTCACGCAAACTGACCTTCACACTCTCACCGGGCGGGACAAACAGATCGAGAAAGATCGTGACCTTCTTGTCATCCTCCGCGGAGAACTCGCGGACGATGAGATGCCGCGTCCGGGCGGTCGCCTTCCAGTCTATGCGACGGAGATCGTCGTTGGGTTGATAGTCGCGGAGGGCAAGCAGGTCCTGACCGGAACCTCGTTTTGCCGCGACGATCTTTCCGGCTTCGAGCGGTGCATCGTCACGATCGAGATCGAGTTCGGCCAACTTCGGAAAGACGATCAATTCGGTCTCGCGTGCGGGCAGACGTCGTCGATGACGAAACACACCGAGCGGAAACTTTGTCGATAACTCGAAGTCCTTGATCATAAACCGGCCACGGTTCGGAAACACGTGAGTTGTCTTTGACTCGGTCTCGGTCCGACGGGGCACGTAAACAAAGTAGTCGAGCGCACGTCGTAGCGTCGGAGGTCGCGACAGACGTCTCGCGACAATTGCGGGAAGGAGTCGGCGCAGATCGTGAGCGGCGATCGACTCTTCGCGTTCGGTGCCGCGGACTTCTGCAACGACCGAATAACTTGGAAACAGACGTTTGCGATTCGACAGGTTGACGAGGATGTTCGTCTCTTCCCCCGCGAATATCGTCTCCGGAAAACGCATCTTGATCTCGAGTTTTTTGAGACAGACTCCACCGGCGATAAATCCGACGATCATCGCCGCCGCCATAAACGAGAGTACGAGGAAGAGTAGATTGTTCGCGGTGTTCCATGCCGAGAACGCGACGATCGCGATCAGGACCAGCATGATCGCACCGCCCGTTGTGATCTCGAACGGCAAGTTTAACTGCGATGCTTCGCGGCTCGCATTCCGTACGAGTGGCGGAATTACGAAGATAAGGATCAACAGAACAAAGAGAAGCGATGTACCTGCGGCAATACCTGCGAGACGAGGTTCACCGTAGATGTGTGCGAGGTAAGTGAGAGCGGCAAGACCAAGACCACCGAATAGAACTACTATGCCGAGCGCGGCGTTGCGAACGTCCCGCAAGTTAAATAATTCCCGAACGACGGCAATGTTCATTCGTTCAGATCGGGACGCTGGTGTTCTTGAGAATATCGAGGAGGATCTGCTCAGCCTCGCGGGTGCGGTTCTTCAGCCCGCCCGAACGCGATCCGATGATCAGACGGTGTGCGAAGCACGGCATGACGAGCCGTTTGACGTCGTCGGCGATGCAGTAATTGCGTCCCTCGATGAGAGCGAGTGCCTGTGCAGAACGGAACAACGAGAGCGCTCCACGCGGACTGATGCCAAGCTCGACGGTCTCCGTCTTTCGAGTCGCATCGACGATCTGGAGAAGATAGTCAACGAGCAAGTCGTCAACGCGGACACGCGTGACTAGCTGCTGAATCTCGAGGATGTCGCGTTGGTTGAGAATCGAGTCGACAAACTCAAGCGGGTTGATCGTCTCGCGGTCGCGAAGAATCCGTCGTTCGTCTTCCAAACTCGGATAGCCCATGTGAAGACGAAGCATGAATCGATCCAGCTGAGATTCGGGAAGCGGGTAAGTTCCGTGATGCTCGGCGGGATTCTGAGTCGCGATCACCATGAACGGCAACGGAAGATGTCTCGACACGCCTTCGACCGTCACCTGTTCTTCCGACATCGCCTCGAGCAATGCGGACTGCGTCTTCGGAGTTGCGCGATTGATCTCGTCGGCGAGGACGACGTTCGAGAAGATCGGCCCCGGTTTCCATTCGAAGTCGCCGGTCTGTTGATTGAAGACCGAGAGACCGATGACGTCGGATGGCAGCAGGTCAGAAGTAAACTGAACGCGTTGAATGGTGAGGTCGAGAGAACGCGCGATCGCGCTCGCGAGCGTTGTTTTGCCGATACCCGGGACGTCCTCGATCAGAAGATGTCCCTTCGCAAATAGCGCGACCAGGGCGAACTTAACAGTCTCCGACTTTCCCCGGATAACGCGTTCGACCGCCGCCTGCAGCTCGCGGATCTTCTCAGTCGCGTCGAATTCAATCGTCGCAGCCTCGCCCGACTCCGTTTGGCCCGTGATCCAATCTCTCATCATTTAACGCTTTTCCACCGAAGGTTTTCGGCAGCCAAATCAATTCTACAGGAATATTGATGCGGCTCGCACCATATACTTTGTAAGGCAATCGAACTTGGGCAGTGAAACTCGTTTGAGTTTCACTGCGAAAGCATCTAAACTTTTGAAACTTCTCCGAAAACCTTACGTGATGAAAACCGGAGGATCTCTGTATCAATATGATTACCCTAAGAAGCCGCCTAAAAGACGAGCGCGGATTTAACCTGATCGAACTGATGATCGTTATCGCGATCATCGGTTTGCTGATAGGCGTCGGAGCGATCGCGTGGGGAGCGATGATCAGATCCGGGAATGAGACCGCTGCTACGCAGACCATCGATCGAATCCGAACCTACCAGGCCCAGTATGCGGCAAGAAATCGCGGAAAGTTTGCGAACTTCGACCAGCTCATCCAGTCCGCCGGTCTTGACGAAAAGTTTGCCGGAGAGCGTCCGGTAGTGAATGGTTATGTATTTACTTTGACACTTGAAGAGCCCTCGGCGGCGAGACCGGGCTCGTACAAGATCAACGCAGACCCGCAGGTTCCAACCGGCGTCAGCGCAACCGGCACACGGTTCTTTTATACAGACTCGGCGATCGGAACGATCAAGTTCAGCGACTCGCAGCCAGCCAAGGCCGAAGACCCATCGATCTGATTTGGGATTTGGGATTTGGGATTTGGGATTTGGGATCGGTCTCGAAGTAAAGGTGGCGGCTGCAATTTACTTTTTACTTTTTACTTTTTACTTTTAACTTTCCCGCCGACTTAGCTCAGTGGTAGAGCACTCGCTTCACACGCGATAGGTCACAAGTTCAAGTCTTGTAGTCGGCACCAATCTAAAAGAGCGGCGACCAATCTGGCGCCGCTCTTTTCTATTTCATCGTGTCGAGGATCTTAGCGATGTCGTCTTCGGTCGTGTCGGGGTTGATAAAACAAAATCTCGCAACGGTCTCCGGGCCGTCGGGATTTCTCCACTTTGTTGGAGTCACGAGGGCGAACCCGGATTTGTGATTTTGATAGGTCCAGTTCCGGTAATCATCCGCCGACCATCCTTTCCGCCGGTACAGAACGCATGAGAGGCTCGGCTCGCGTACGAGCTCCACGTGCGGAGCTTTCGTTATCAACCGCCCGGCAATCTGGGCAAGTTCGATCCCCCGCTCAATCGCTTGCGAATAACGATCGGTACCGTGCATCGCCAGCGAGAACCACAACGGCAGACCGCGGACGCGGCGCGTTAGTTGGATCTGATAGTCGGAGGGATTGAATCCGTCCCATGCCGTGTCGTTAAAGATATCGAGATACGAACCGTCCTGCGAATGAGCTTTCTTAGCAAACGACGGATCGCGATATATGATCGCCCCGCAGTCGTACGGCGAGAAGAGCCATTTGTGCGGATCGATGGTGACGCTGTCAGCCCGTTCGATCCCGTTGAAGAGATGTCGGGCTGACGGAGCCGCCAATGCTCCGCCGCCATACGCGGCATCGACGTGAAACCATACTCTATTCTCGCGG